>JAQVNT010000269.1 GCA_028702975.1 Candidatus Delongbacteria bacterium | reverse complement strand
ACAGGATCTACAAGGACCTCAAGAAAGTGCTCAAGCCTAAATATTTAAGGATCGAAACTGATTATAATGTAAGGGGCGGGATAAATTCGAACTGCGTGATAGATTCGGAGATGTAGTTTTATTCCTGTCTCAGTGCGTCGATCGGATTAAGGCTGCTTGCCTTGAGAGCGGGATAGATGCCTGCAGCGAGCCCGATCAGGATCGAAACAAGAAATGCCACGAATATAGTCCATACAGGGGCTGAAGTCGAGTAATTCGTAAAATGAGACACAAGTCTTGAGAACGCCACTCCGAGAAATATTCCCGTCGCGCCGCCGGTAATGCACAGAATGATAGATTCAGACAGGAACTGCAAATTAATGTTTTTCTTTGTAGCGCCCAGAGACCTTCTTATACCGATCTCGTTTATCCTTTCACTTATCGAAACAAGCATCATGTTCATGATCCCGATACTTCCGACAACCAGCGACATTCCTCCTATTGACAGAGCCACCAGGTAGATCATTCCGATTATGCCGTTCATCTTATCGTTGATTTCATCTTTTGTGATAAGTTCGAAGTCATTTTCGTCGTCAGCCTTAAGATTACGCTCGCTTCGCAAGGCCATTATCGTCTCGTCCATGGCTTTAGGGACGAGATCGTAACTTTTTGCTGAGACCAAAAGTGCGATATCCCGTTCTTTCCCGTAAAGCTTCCTGTAGTGAAAATCGGTTATACAGACGAAATTATCCTGATCCTCATTGAACTTCATTCCTTTTGCCTTGAATTCTCCGATCACCTTAAATCTTTCGTTCTCTACAAAAACATACATGTCAACAGCGTCTGCAAATTCAAATAGTTTTTCTCTTACGCTTTTTCCGATCACGATAAAATTCTGATTGTATTCGTAGTCGTAATCTGAAAAATAACGGCCGTCGGCGATCTCAAATCCCGTGACATCTATCCATCCTCTTCCGGCTCCCATAACTTTTACGTTCTTTTCCGTTTTTTTATTTTTAAATCTTACTTCCTCGTTCCAGTTTTCCAGTATCGGGATCACGCCTGATACGCTCGGACAGTTCCTCAGGATCGGAGGTATGAGATCCGCTGTTATGTTCGGTCTGTCAATATAATTCTTCCAGTCCCCGTGATCGAAGGCAGGTGTTCTTGTAATAACAAAGCTGGATGTGCCCATTGAGTTTATCTGCTGCTGTATCTCATTCCTGAACCCTTCGATGGCCGCCTGCATGAGCACTATCACCATTATGCCTATTATGATACCGAGCATAGTTAAAAAGGATCTGAGCTTGTTCGTCCTTAATGAATATAAGGCTATGGCAATTATGTCCTTTATCATTCATACCTCAGCGCGTCTATCGGATTGAGCTTTGCTGCCTTCCTGGCGGGATAGAAACCGAATATAACTCCGACCATGCCTGAGTATATCACGCCTATCAGTACTGATGACAGCGAGACAGCGGAAGGCATAGGAGTAAAGCTGCTTATAACTTTCGCTATAATGAATCCTGCCGATATCCCGAACAACCCGCCGAACATGCAGAGAATAACGGCTTCGGCAGTGAACTGGAACATTATCAGGCGCGATGTCGCTCCGATCGCTTTTCTTGTGCCGATCTCTCTGGTCCTCTGTGTAACCGAGACGAGCATGATATTCATGATGCCTATTCCGCCCACAAGAAGCGAAAGCGAACCGATCGCCAGGATAAGCAGCTGCATCGAAGATGTCATTTTTTTCAGAAAATCGAGGATCTGGTTTATTTCATTTATGGCAAAATCGTTTTCATCATCGGATTTAAGACCCCTTGTAAGCCTGAGCAGGGCAGTCAGTTCCGAGATGGTTTCATTCGTTCTGGTCGGATCTTTCGCTTTGACCATGATCTCGATCCCGTATCTCTTTCTCCAGTGGAAATATTTCTTGACGCAGCCTAAAGGCACTATCATCTCCCTGTCCATGCTGTTGCCGAACATTTCGCCTTTTTTAGCAAGAACTCCGATGACTGTGAACTTCCTTCCTCTGACCTTAATAAGTTTTCCCAGAGGATCCTCGCCTTCGAAAAGCGCGTCGCTCACCTCGCTTCCGAGTATAATAACATTGGAGTTTCTTTCGACTTCACCGGCATTGAAGAACCGTCCTTTTTCGGGAGATGAATCGGAAGTATATTCGAAATCTTCTGTACTGCCCTTGACCGAAATGTATTTTACTTCGTTCTTTTTATACTCAGCGTTGCCCCATGATCCAAGCACCGGCGTCACATACTCCGATAACTGTGAGTTTCCTTTTAAAAATTCAGCCTGTTCGAGAGTAAGAGGTTTTCTTTTTCTTTCAGTTCTCCAGTTATTCCCGGTCCAGGAAAATCGTGATATATACAGCGTATTCGAACCGAGTGACGACAGCT
This sequence comes from Candidatus Delongbacteria bacterium, assembly GCA_028702975.1. Classification (GTDB taxonomy): domain Bacteria; phylum UBA4055; class UBA4055; order UBA4055; family UBA4055; genus UBA4055. The sequence continues at coordinate 609 of JAQVNT010000269.1, read as the reverse complement.
CTCCGACTATGAATTTTTCTGTTCCTTTAAGTACTGAATGAATGAAAATAATTGTTGTAACGCCGATCATTATTCCGAGCAGAGTCAAAAAACTTCTGAGCTTGTTGTCTTTCAGAGAGTTCAGCGAGATCAGTATTGCTTCGTAAATATGCCGCAATTTATTCTTCCGTACTGCTGTCGTATTCGATCACTCCGTCTTTGAGCCGGATGATCCTTTTTGCGTAATCGGCGATATCCTGTTCGTGCGTAACGATAATTATGGTATTACCTTCTTTGTGCAGGTCATTGAAAACATCCATGATCTCGAAGCTGGTTTTGGAATCAAGATTTCCTGTGGGTTCGTCGGCTAGGATGATGGAAGGAGAATTCACTAGGGCCCTTGCTATCGCCACTCTCTGTTTCTGGCCGCCCGAAAGCTCATTAGGCTTGTGATGAATCCTGTCCGCCAGTCCGACCTTTTTAAGCGCAGCTTCCGCCCGTGCAAGCCTTTCACTCGACTGGGTCTTCGAATATATCAGAGGCAGTTCGACATTACTCAGCGCATCTGACCTGGCGAGAAGATTGAAGGTCTGGAAAACAAAACCGATCTCCTTATTCCTGATATGAGCA
>JAQVNT010000268.1 GCA_028702975.1 Candidatus Delongbacteria bacterium | reverse complement strand
CTCCCGAAAAGCTTATTTCACCGTCAGACACTTTCTTCACAAGTTTTTTGTACTTAAAATCTCCTGAAGGATAAATTTTACCGCTCATATCGGGTGAAGTCCTCAATATCCAGTATTCGAAATTGTCGTACCTGCCGATCTGCTTTCCGGCCTTAACAGTTTTTGTACGAATTTCATTCGGATCATATTTCTGCCTGTATGACTCCAGCTTCCCGACATCGAAAACTGTATCTATCTTTTCGTACCACTGATGTTCGGCGGGAACTGACTTCAATAAAGTGATCTCATAAGATCTGTCCTTTTCAGTTAAGCCTTTAGGGTTATCCCGGCAGTCCTTTACGGAATAAACACCGTTGAATTTCACCTTTACAGTCTTACGGTTATGTAAAAATCCTATTCTGATATTCATTTTTTCTGACCACTGTTATGCAGCTTTAAAGGCTTTTTTGCGAATTGTGAAAGGTTCTTCAGATCTATCAGCAGGAGGTCGAAATCGCTGAAAGAAAGCGACTGAGGACCGTCAGAAAGGGCTTTATCGGGATCGGGATGAACTTCTATCATAAGACCGTCGCATCCGTAGATCATGGCAGCTCTGGACAGACTGTGAACTTTCTTTCTGTCTCGCGTAGCATGACTTGTATCAATAATTATGGGCAGATGACATTCTTCCTTGAAATCACTTACTCCAAGGAAATCTATTATGGATCTCTGCTTTGTACCTTCAAATACCCTGATGCCCCTTTCGCATACGATTATGTTCTGGTTCCCCTCAGAAAGAATATATTCGATAGAAACATACAGATCGTCCAGCGAGGCTGTAAACCCTCTCTTGAGAAGAACAGGTTTATTGATCGAGCCGCACTTTTTCAGAAGAGAATAATTCTGCATATTCCTTGCCCCGATCTGGATTACATCCACTACTTCATTCAGCAGATTAAGCGAGTATTCGTCTACAGCCTCGGATACTGTTTTCATTTTATATTTTTTTGCGGCTTCTGAAAAATATTCTATTCCTTTCTCTTTCAGTCCCTGAAAACTGTAAGGAGAAGTTCTGGGCTTAAAAATGCCCCCTCTCATGATCTTAATTCCTCTGGAACTTAAGAAATCAGCAGTCTCCATTGCCATATCCCTGCTCTCAATTGAGCATGGACCCGCGATTATCTGTGAATAACTGTCATTGAATTTTAACCCGCCGCCAATATCGACTATTGTATCATCCCCTCCCATATTTTCCCTGTAAACAAGCCTGAGCCTTCTTGAAATATGTATGATCTCCATTATTCCTGAAAATTTATTAAAATAGGCTTCATCGATATAACCAATATTCCCGTGAATGAGTATTATAGACCTTTGAGCGCCTTTACTTATCTTGGCCTCGTAACCGATCTGCTCAATACCCTGGACTACTTCCAGTATCTGTCTTTTTGTAGCGCCTATTTTCATTACTATCAACATTTTAAACCCCCGTTCCTGAACAGTTCGTGCATGATTATACCTCCGGCCACGGACACATTTAACGAATCGAATCCGCTGCCTGAATCTATTCTGAAATTCATATCAGTCTGTTTTTTCATTTCATCTTTCAGTCCTGAGGACTCATTGCCGAGAAAAAGTATTGTCTTTCTGCTGCTTGAAGGCGTGAAATTGCTTTCTAAGTCAAGAAATGTGCCTATTTTGTTCCAGCTTTTTAAATGTACCGATGTTTTGTGATAATCTTTTTCAGAAAGGATCCTCATACTGAAAACGGCCCCCATACTTCCCCTTATTACTTTTTGAGAGTAAACATCGGCGCAATCCTCGTACAACACTGCACCGTCAAATCCGAACCACCGTGCAGTTCTGAGCAGAGTTCCCAAATTTCCCGGGTCGCTGATCCCGAACAGACCGAGCAGATTATTGTTTACTGAAAAAAAATCGTCTTGATCAGCCGGATCAGGCAGTTCAGCCACTGCAAGGATCCCTTCGCTTGACCTCATTGTCGATACAGAGTCGATATCGCAGTCATAGACTTCAATATCTTTCCCAGTTTTATTCTTTTTCATAAAACTCTCATGATCAAAACTTTGATCGAACACTAAATATCTGGTCTTTAAACCTGATCTTAAAAGTTCTGTGACAGCCTTTACGCCCTCTACGGCAAAAAGTCCGTTCTCCTCTCTCCCTTTTTTCGTCTGAAGAGCTTTCAGCAATTTCATCTGGTTCTTAAAGAGTCTCTTCATTTCAAGCTCGAAAGATAGTATAGAACAAGGTTGCACCCCATTTTCAGGGCGAGCTGCCTTTTTTCTTCAGGGTCCTTATGGACTTCAGCGTCCTCCCATCCGTTCCCCAGATCAGCCTCGTAGGAATAGAACAGCACAAGCCTGCCGTTGTGAAAAATGCCGAGACCCTCAGGAGGCTTTCCGTCATGTTCGTGGATCTTGGGCAGTCCCTTGGGGAATTTATAGTTGATGTTGTAGATCGGATGGCTGAACGGAACTGGTACCAGTTCTTTATCGGGGAATATCTTTTTTACGACCTTTCTGAATGATTCATTCAAGCCGTAGTTATCGTCGGCATGCAGAAAGCCTCCTCTTATCAGATGACTTCTTACAGTCTGGGCTTCTTTATCTGTCATATCGATAGTCCCGTGCCCGGTAAGATACAGATACGGGAACGAACTGAGGTTGTCATTCACAGTTACGACAGTCTCCATTTCCGCGCAGTCGATCCCCGTGTTGTCTGAAACAAATTTCAAGAGATTGTTTACTGCCGAAGGACTGCTGTACCAGTCGCCTCCTCCGTCATACTTCAGCCGGCCAATGTAAAAATCCTTTCCGGACAATGAAAAAACTGCCAGGAAAAATATTATAAAGCTAAATTTCGTCATATATATACGGCTCAGCTGAATTGTCGTTCTTGTTCTTCTGGAACATTTCGAAACCTGATTCGTCGTCAAGTATGATCGTGGACGGTTTAATATTTCCTGATTCGGCTTCGGCCTTGTCGATCTGTATATAATTTTTCTCGT
>JAQVNT010000267.1 GCA_028702975.1 Candidatus Delongbacteria bacterium | reverse complement strand
GAAGTCCCGTTACAGCTATGAAGAGCGGCCCTAAGATCACTGCGAATTTCCCTATCATGTTGTACAGTCCGAAGAACTCACCCTCCCTGTTTTCGGGGATTATGGAAGCGAAATATGATCTTGACAGAGCCTGTATCCCGCCCTGAACCAGCCCGACGGTCACCGCGAGAGCATAGAAATGGGTCTCGTTCTTCATGAACGCGCCGAGCACCGATACGCAAAGATATACGGCGATCGTAAAATAAATGCCCTTCCTCGCCCCTTTTTCGCCTTTGAAAAGCATTCCTGTGAGGAGCGCCGACGGAAATCCTACGAACTGAGTGATTAGAAGCGCGGTTATCAGGCTGTTCTTATCAAAGCCTATCGAAATGCCGAAATCCATGGCCATTCTGATTATAGTGTCCACTCCGTCGATATAGAGCCAGTAAGCCAGAAGGAACAGAAATACTCCTTTTATTTTTCTTATGTGCGAGAGTGTGTCATTTATTTTTTTAAAACCGGCGGCAAGATCGTGCGAGTGCGCTTCCTTGACCTCATGCTTTTTCTCCTGCACGAACCTGAACAGCGGGATCGAGAAGAGCAGCCACCATACACCCACGCTTACGAATGACAGTTTTATTGCCTGATCCGATGAGGATATTCCGAACATTTCAGGTTTTGTGGCTGCGAGTATGTTGAGCGCGAGAAGAATGCCGCCGCCCAGATATCCGAGCGAGTATCCGAGCGATGAAATAAAATTAAGTCTCTTTATGCCGGCGACGCTGTTTAAAAGCGAGTCGTAAAATATTATTCCCCCGCTGAAGCACAGCGACGAGAACGAGAACAGCAGTATAGCCGGCATCCATGATCCTCCGGGCACAAAGAAAAGGGAAGCCGTCGAGAGCGAACCCGCAAGGGTCGCGTAGAACAGATACCTTTTCTTTGAGCCCGCCAGATCCGACAGCGCGCCGGTCACAGGCGACAGTATCATCAGGATGATACCCGTCGCTGATGTGGCAATGCCCAGTCTGGCCGTCGTGACGGTCGTGTCTTCGCCCGCGCTCCAGAATTCATTGAAGAACAGCGGAAAAAATACGGCGAGCACCGTCGTGGCATAAGCCGAATTCGCCCAGTCATATAATGCCCAGCTCAAGCTCTCTTTATTGATACTTTTGAATATTCCCATTTCTTCCCTTATACTAAAAAGGACAGGCCCAGCCTGTCCTTAAGAGACGCTACTGATTCTGTTTAAAGCCGTAATAGTACATCCACTCCCCGTCGCCTTCTGTTTCCCCGTAGGACTGGACCTTAAGATAATAAGTTCCGTTGTGAATGGGCGTGATGTAAAACACCTTATATGTGCTTACATCGATCTCATCGTTGAAAAAATTCTCCACGAAATTGTTGCCGTAGAACGATGCTCTTATATTATTGAGATTGTTCGCGCCTCCGATGACGAAAGCGTACGAGTTGCCTTTATAAAGCGTGAAAGTGGCATAGACATTGGGAGTTTCGTCGAAATATCCTGTCTTCATATCGCCGTTCGTGTAATAACCGTCTGCCAGTATCTCTTTTTTTGATTCAACAAAAAGATATTCCGTATTGGTTATATTCTCATCCCATTCCTCTTCGTCGTCCTGAGCGAACACAAAAGCTGAGGAAACAAGTATGGCGAGCGTCAGGAACAGAAGGAAAGGTTTTCTGATCTCAGATCTATTCATTGGATCCTCCTTTCTTTCTTCTGGTGAAAAACAATATTACAAAGATAATGGCTATGGCGCCATAAATGAAAAACCATTTTTGGGGATCCTCTCCGGCATCAGCGGGTCCTCCGTCTGTTTTATCCTGGGACACTATCAGGCTGTTTATCCTGGATGATATCTCATACAGCCTTGCAACATTTTCGGAAGGAATGGGATTTCCTGATCCGACTTCGGTGAGACGGCCGATCTCGGGCATCATCACAGCTATTTCTTTAACTTCGGGATTATTGGAATTTCCGGTCTTGATATTTTTTACAGCCTCGGAAAAATACTGGATCAGTTCAGGCTGATAGAGTATTACGGAAGCATCGGGAGAGTAGTTCGACTTCAGAGCTTTGGAAACGATGTGAAGTCCCTCCATCCAGCCGCCGACGCTTGCAAGTTCAACAAAATCCGGGTCGTATTTGTACATTTCGTCCTTGACCTTGAGATGTATGTCGTCCAATATCGATCTTAATTCAGTCCAATTGTTTTCGTCAAGCAGTTTTATTATCTGCTGCTCGTTAACGAACATATCGCTTTTAGCTCCGAAATTCTCCGCGAGGTCCCTGCATATCCTGAACATTTCGCCTGTATTTTTTCTATCCTGAGCCTGAATAGCTATAAAACCCTGGGCTACCCTGACCCCCAGGTTGAGAGCGATCTTGTAGTTATCGGAATAATTAGTACTCTTATCATAAGTGACCACTTCTTTCCATTTGACATCAGAAAGCATGTCCAGGGCCATTATAATTTCTGACGGTGCAGGCACTATCACATTCGTCTTGAACAGGGCTTTCTCCTCGTCCGACAGACCTTCCTGTGAAAATAATAGGGCTGCTGTCAGAAAGAACACTAATAATTTAAAATATCTCATCATTCCTCCGGCTTAAAGGTTAAATTTAAGGCAGTTAAAATATATTAAGAACAGACGCTAAATGCAATTATTTAATAATTAATTTTTTAATGCGCGTATGCCCTTGTCGCCTATATCGGATCTGCAGTAACTGTCCCTGAATTCAATCGCAGAAGCAGCTCTGTAAGCCTTATCTTTTGCTTCAGTCAGGCTTGATGCGCTACTCACGAGGTTCAAAACTCTGCCGCCCGAAGTTACGATCTTTCCCTCAGCGGACTTTGTGCCCGCGTGGACTATATCCGCATAATCTGAAGCTTCTTTGAGTCCTTTTATCTCGTATCCCGTTGCATACTTCCCGGGATAACCCCCTGATGCCAGAACAAGGCAGAGGTTGAATTCGTTTTTTACCGGAAGAAGTCCGTTTGAATCGAATCCTCC
>JAQVNT010000266.1 GCA_028702975.1 Candidatus Delongbacteria bacterium | reverse complement strand
GGATGATAAGAAAAACAGCACACGAATATCAGAAAGAGTTTAGTGAAGATTACGGTCAAATCAAGGATTTCGTGGCTGTCGAAGCAACATGGCTGGGTTATTTTGAGCCTTACACCAATGCAAAAGTCAGCTCGTTTGTTTATCAGATGATGAGAGATACCGGTCAGGCAGAATTGGCTAAAGAATACGGAATGGAGCCTTTTGATGTGCTTGTGCTTGAACCGAGAAGGACTTTATGCGAAAAGATAATGAGTCTAGTGCGTTTTTCATACACTGACGATGCGATGAGTGACCTCGGCTTAAAGATCAGGCACTGCTATGACCTGACAAAAATGCTTGAGAATAGAGAGCTGTCTGAGTTCTTCGACTCTGAAGTTTTTGATTCAATGCTCTTAAAAGTAGCGGATGATGATATTGTCAGCTTTAAAAATAACAATCAATGGCTTAAATATCACCCTTCTGAAGCTCTTGTATTCTCTGATGCTGAAAATGTATGGTCTGAACTGAAAAAAATATATAATTCCGGTTTCAGCAACCTCGTTTTCGGAAAACTGCCGGATGAGAATGAAATTTTAAGAACACTTCTGCGTATTAAGGATCGGGTCGCAAAGGTTGAGTGGAAAATAAAGGTGTAAACTAACAACGCTTGTAAGAACAAACTGAAAAAAGATTTGTAAAAAGGTGCTGAATAGCTTATTTTTCAGACCTGAATTTACCGGAGCGTAAAAAATTGAAAGAAACAAAGAACAAATTCCTCGCATGGACGCTGATGATAGCCTCGTTCGGCCTTTTCGTACCGGACATTTTAAAGAAAGAACAGGATTTTGAAGAAGGATCGCTGAAATATAAAAATATGAAGCTCAACAACATCTTCTGGGCCATAATTTATTTCTTCTTTTTCGTAATGATAGTTGCAGCCACATTCGATTCATTCTTCATTAACAGGGCAATTCTGGTCAAATACATGACCCGTACAGCCTTAAGTCTTCTGGTTTACATTCTCATCTCTGACGCCGTGGTCTATTTTATTAAGAACAGCGGTAAAGCAAAAAAATCATAAAGCCGCTATAGAAAATAATGTCAGTTCAGAAATTAAAAAAAGCAATATTTGCGTCACCCGACCTTGAAAGATCGGCAGAGATAATAGGCAGGCAGAAGATCGTCCGCTCTAAAGGCATCACTTACTCTTTCAGGGCATTTTTACTTTCATACCTTCACGAAAAGAACAAAATGAAGGTCGTATTTTTTTCGGATTCAGTCGAGAACGCGGAAAAATTCAGGGACGATATTAACCTGATCGCGGGAAAGGACGATGCCTGCGACCTGCTTCTTCCCGGCGAGAATTACCCTTACTGTTCAGGCGACATCGACGACGAAAGGAAAGGCTCAAGACTCGTCACTCTGGAAAAAGTGCTCAGCGGGAAATACGGCATAATTTCGACCACCTACAGGAACCTGTTTGAGAAGATACCGGACAGAGAAGGCATCAAAGACATAAAGCTCAAAGTTAAGGCGGGAAGTTCAGTCAAGCCCGAAAAACTAGTGGGACAGTTCGTTGACAAAGGGTTCGAAAAAGTATCGTCGGTTGAGAACATAGGCGAATTCGCCAGAAAGGGCAATATAATCGACATCTACCCGTACGCTTCGGAGTATCCGCTCAGGATCGAGTTCTTCGGTGACGATGTGGAAAGCCTGCGGTATTTCGACCCGGCGAGCCAGAAGAAGATCGAAGCGGTGAAATCCGCCGAAATATACCTGTCGGACATGAAGAGCGATGAGGGAGAGGGAATTAACCTTTTAGACTTAACCGACAGCGGCGCGACGGTTTTTTTCGTAGAGGAATGCGAAGATCTTAAAACTAAGCTCGAAACTTATCATGAAGACCAGATACTCGCCGGCTGGGAAAGAATTTCGGAAAAGGGTACGCACCCCGGAAAGAAATATTTTGCCGCGTCATTCATCGAACAGAGGCTGACGGCGGGCAGGGGATACTTTAACGGATTCACCGATGACGCCAAAGATATAAAAATAAACATCAGAGAACAGATATCGTTCAGGTACGATTTCAAGCCGTTCTTAAACACGCTTTTAAATAACGACAATGCCGAAGTCCATTCATATATCCTGTGCGATAATCCCGGACAGACGGAACGGTTCGCGGATATAATCGGCGAGGAGATACCGCAGCTCAAGAGATATACGATCTCGGACGGTGGGCTTCACGAGGGGTTTTTTCTTCCCGCCTCGCAGATATCGGTATATACGGACCATCAGATTTTCGGGCGTGTAAGAAGGCCCAAGCTGACCAGACGGTTCAAGAAAGTAATTCCGTTCAAGGACCTTCAGAGGCTCAAATACGGCGATTTCGTTGTCCATCAGGATCACGGGATCGGCCAGTTCCTCTGCCTTGAAAAGATCACGGTCGCCGGATCCGTGCGCGATGTCGTCAAGCTGCTTTATAAGGGCGGAGATATTCTTTTCTTAAAGCTCGATCACATTCACCTCATACAGAAATATAAAGCCGGCGACGGAGCGAGCCCCGCTTTGTCAAAGCTGGGGGGCCAGCAGTTTAGAAAACTGGTCGAGAAGACGAAGGAAAGTGTCAAGACGGCCGCGCGCGAGCTTATCAAGCTCTACGCGATGAGGAAGACGGCCAAAGGCTTCGCCTATCCGTCAGACACAGTGTGGCAGACGGAGCTTGAGGCTTCCTTTGAATACGAAGACACGCCCGATCAGCTCAAATCCACGGAAGACTTTAAGCGAGATATGGAAGCCTCAATGCCCATGGACCGCCTCATCTGCGGGGATGTCGGATACGGCAAGACCGAGATCGCCATCCGCGCGGCCTTCAAGGCGGCGGTGTCCGGCAAACAGGTCGCCGTCCTCGCGCCGACCACGATTTTAGTCGATCAGCATTACGAGAATTTTAAAAGCAGGCTGGAGAAATATCCGGTCCGAATAGAATACCTTTCAAGGTTCAAGAAAACTTCAGACCAGAACAAATCTCTTGTCGATATAAA
>JAQVNT010000265.1 GCA_028702975.1 Candidatus Delongbacteria bacterium | reverse complement strand
TTCAACTGCGATGTAATAAGCGAGTAGCTGAAGAGGTATAACGGTAAGGATAGGCGAAAGAAGGTTCGTAGTTTCAGGTATCTTAATGACATAGTCTGAAATGCTGTCTATCTCTTCATCACCGTAGCTGGCGATCGAAATAACGATACCGTTCCTTGCCTTCACTTCCCTTATGTTGGTGACTACTTTATCGTAGATCGAATCTTTGATCGCAATAAATATAACAGGCATATTTTCATCGATAAGAGCTATTGGCCCGTGCTTCATCTCAGCAGCCGGATAACCCTCTGCATGAATGTATGATATCTCTTTCAGCTTCAAAGCTCCTTCAAGAGCCACTGGGAAATTGTATCCTCTGCCCAGATAGAGAAAATTCTTTGCTGACTTGAACCTGTCGGCGATCTCTTTGATCTTACCGGCGTTCTCAAGGATCGATTCAACAAGCGCGGGTAAAAGTTTAAGTTCTTTTACGATCTTGTAACCCTGTCTGAAGCTCATGTCCTTATGCCTTGCGATATCCAGAGTAATAAGGGCAAGGGCTATCACCTGTGAAGTGAAAGCTTTAGTTGAAGCGACTCCGATCTCAGGTCCCGCGTGAAGATAAACTCCGGCGTCGGTCTCTTTCGATATCGTAGATCCAACCACATTGCAGATCCCGATTGTTACGGCACCTTTTCTCTTTGCTTCTTTTATAGCAGCAAGAGTGTCGGCAGTCTCGCCTGACTGCGAAATGGCGATCACAACGGTCTTTGGAGTAATGATCGGGTCTCTGTATCTGAATTCTGAGGCATATTCAACTTCGACAGAGATCTTTGCGTATTCTTCAAGCATATATTCACCTATAAGGGCGCTGTGCCAGCTCGTTCCGCACGCCACTATGAAGATTTTATCAGCGTTAAGAAGGGCTTTATAAACTTCAGGATGCTGATTAAGGCCGCCGAGCTTCGAGACCCCTTCTTCAAGGAGCAGTCTTCCTCTCATAGTATCAGTCAGAGTCCTGGGCTGTTCAAAGATCTCCTTGAGCATGAAATGCGGATAACCGCTTTTTTCAATGTCGGCAAGCTCGAATTCAATAGTCTCGATATTTTTCTCGACGATCTCGTCACTAAGCGTTTTATGAATGACACTATCTTTTGTTATAAGAGCAATTTCTCCGTCTTCCATATATATAACTTCAGTCGTATTCTTGAGGATCGAGGCGGGATCTGAGGCAAAATAATTCTCTTTATCGCCGATTCCGATAATAAGAGGAGAACCGAGCCTGGCAGCTATTATCCTGTCAGGTTCATCAAGGCAGAAAACACCTATGCCGTATGTTCCTTTTACATCGCGCAGAGCGTTCTTGACGGCGGATTCAATATCTCCCTTATAGTAATACTGGATAAGGTCAACGAGCACTTCTGTATCTGTTTCGGAATAGAATGAAAATCCGTGCTTTTCAAGTTTCTTTCTTATGGTCATGTAATTTTCAATAACGCCGTTGTGGACAATAAATATTCTGCCGTCGTTAGACACATGAGGATGAGAGTTGACATCATTCGGTTCTCCGTGAGTGGCCCATCTTGTGTGCCCGATCCCGATGCTGCCCCGAACATTTTGGTCAAGGTCCCTTTCGAGTTCGATTATTCTTCCTTTTTTCTTCTTGAGGCTATACTTATTATCAGCCTCTGAATACACCATGATCCCGGCTGAATCATACCCCCTGTATTCGACCCTTTTTAATCCGTCGATGAGAAATCTGACACAGTCCCTGTTGCCGATATAGCCTAAAATTCCGCACATAAATTCATTTTCCTTTAATTATTCACCGATCCGTTTTTCACTGCTGAATTCCAATGCATCCAGCGGGCAAATCCAAATACATTTCCTGCATGACACGCATTTTTCATGATCTATTTCGATGCGGCTTTCATATACCGAAATGCAGTCAGCTTCGCAAACCGAAACGCAGCAGCCGCATCTGTCACAGATCTTTCTGTTAATGATTATCAATTGGACCTCCTGCGGCATAAGATTCAATGTATTCCAGAACCTTTTCGCGGTTAAAGTGTTTTACGGCGCTGTAAGGTAACACATCAACAACTGACGGATATTCTTTAAACAGCTTCGATAAGATACCGAGTCTCACAAAGAGTTCATTGTTGGTCAATTTATCTTTTTTGTTCAGAAGTATCAGCTGAGGCAGATTTAATCCGTCGAGCATTTTCAGCAGCCTCATATCATGCTCGCCCGGCTCGCGTCTTATGTCAAGGATAGTTATCGAGAGTTTTATGTTCTTGGATCCGCTGAAGAATGTATTTATCATTTTACCCCATTTCTGTTTTTCCGAACGGGATACAGCAGCGTAGCCGTAACCCGGAAGATCCACGAAGTAAAATGACGAATTGATAAGAAAAAAATTGATCAGCCTGGTTTTGCCGGGAGTATTGCCGGTCTTGGCCAGTTTCTTTCTGTTTAAAAGTGAATTTATAAGCGATGATTTGCCGACATTAGATTTCCCCGCGAAAACGATCTGGTTCATTTCGTCGTCAACAATGTCCTTTCCGGAAGCTGAGCTCGTAATGAATTCCGAACTTAATATCCTGAATTCTGTTCCGGTCATAAGCTGCCGCCATACAAACTGTTCATTATATCAGATATGTGAGATACAGGGATTATCTTGAGAGAATTTTTGATCTCCCTGTCAATATTTTCAAGATCTTTGATATTCTGTTCAGGTATGAAAACAGTTTTGATCCTTGATCTTTTTGCTGCCATCAGCTTTGTTTTAAGCCCTCCGACGGCAAGAACATCTCCGTGTATCGTGATCTCGCCTGTCATCGCGATATTCTGCTCGACGGGCATCTGTTTAAGCGCGCTTATAAGCGCTACGGCTATCGTTACTCCTGCAGACGGGCCGTCCTTGGGCGTCGCCGCTTCCGGGAAATGGAGATGTATCTCATTTCTCTCAAATTTCTCAGGGTCGATACCGTACTTGTCTGAAAAAGTTTTTATATAGCTGAGCGCGGCCTGAGCTGATTC
>JAQVNT010000264.1 GCA_028702975.1 Candidatus Delongbacteria bacterium | reverse complement strand
GCGACTGCGGTTCGGATAATTTTTTCCGCTCTATCAATTGTCATCAGATCAGCCCCTTAGTTTTCAGATTTATTAGAATAACTGATATATCCGCAGGAGAAATACCTGCGATCCTGCCCGCCTGCCCTACCGATACCGGCTTAATTCTGTTCAGCTTTTCAACAGCTTCTTTTTTAAGTCCTTTGAACTGCGAATAATCGATCTCCTGAGGCAGTTTTATTTTTTCGTTCTTTTCGAATCTGCCGATCATTTCGTTCTGCCTTTTTATATAGCCTTCATACTTGATCAGAGTTTCCGCCTGCTTAAGTTCGTAATAGCTGAATTTATCCTTTATTTTATCCAGAAGCCCTGAGTTGAGCATTATATTTATATTCGTATCGGGTCTTTTTAAGAGCCTGTAAATATCCGTTCCCTCTGAGGACTGTCCGATAGAATTAGCCTCATAGAACTCATTGAGCTTTTTCATTTTTATCTTGAGCGAAGAAAATATTTCCGGAAGTTTTGCTATGTTGTCAAGCCTGTCGTTAAGATACTTTATTTCTTTCTCTGTAAGCAGCTTGTATTTTTCGGCGTATTTCAGAAGCCTTGAATCCGCGTTATCGTGCCTGAGTTCAAGCCTGTATTCCGCGAGCGAAGTGAACATTCTGTAAGGCTCCCTGATGTCTTTTGTGATAAGGTCGTCTATCAGGACGCCTGTATAAGCCTCGTTCCGTTTAAGTATGAAGGGTTCTTCTCCTCTTATCTTTAAGATCGAATTTATGCCTGCCATGAGACCCTGCGCGGCGGCTTCCTCATAACCTGATGTCCCGTTTATCTGGCCTGCGAAGAACAATCCGGAGATATTTCTGGTCTCTAGGCTCATTTTTATCTGGTAAGCCGGGAAATAATCGTATTCGATCGCATAGGCGGGGCGGACGAAATGGGCGTTCTCCATTCCTCTGACCGTCCTGAGCGCTTTTTTTTGTATCTCGACGGGCAGGCTGGACGAGAAACCGTTCACATAATACTCGTTCGTGTAAAGCCCTTCGGGCTCCAAGAACAGCCTGTGCGAGATCTTGTCCCTGAACCTGTTCACCTTGTCTTCGATAGACGGGCAGTATCTGGGCCCGGTTCCCTTGATCTGTCCTGAGAAAAGCGCGGTCTTGTCCAGGTTCGCATCTATCAAACTGTGGGTTTTTTCGTTCGTATAGGTTATATAGCACGGCAATTGCTTAAGGTAAGTCTTTTTATGCCTGAAAGAGAACGGTATGATATGCTCGTCCGAACCGTGGATCTCAAGACCGGTAAAATCTATGGAATATCCCGCTATTCTCGGCGGAGTACCCGTTTTGAGCCTGCCCGTCTCGAAACCGTGGTCGCGTAGCTTTTTGGAAAGGCTGTCCGCTGACGGTTCTCCCAGCCTGCCGGACGGGATCTGCTTTTTCCCGATGTGGATCACGGCTTTGAGAAATGTTCCGGAGCAGATTATCGCCGTTTTTGTGTGTATGAGCCCGTTTATTGCTGTTTTGACAGCTTTCAGTTCGCCGTTCTCGATTATAAGATCAACCACTTCATCCTGTATAATGTTCAGGTTCTTCTTTTTCTCAAGCCTGCTCCGGACGAATTCTGAATATTTTCTCTTGTCTGACTGGACACGCAGAGCCCAGACGGCAGGACCTTTGGATGAATTGAGGGTCTTGAATTGGATACCCGTGCGGTCGGCCGCTATACCCATCAGCCCGCCCAGCATATCGATCTCCTTTACCAGATGGCTCTTGGCCAGCCCGCCTATCGCCGGATTGCACGACATCTGGGCGAGCTGATCCACCGTCTGCGTGACAAGGAGTACCTTCCCGCCCATTTTCGCGCTGATCCATGCGGCTTCGACTCCGGCGTGACCCCCTCCGGCAACTATTACATCATAACTTCTGTGCATTTTTTCCCGATATTTTTATTTCGAATCCATTTTCCAGACGCCCTTCCAGTTATCAACAGGACTGATTTCCATCGTTCTGCATCTTTCTGCCATCAGCGCCGAAGACCTGTCGCTGTATTTTTCGGAAAGCTCGTTAAAGACCATGCCGGCACTTGAAAAATCGCCCGCCTTATACATCTCCAGGGCCGATCCGTATTTTTCGAGTATTATCTTAACCTTTTCATCAGGTTCTTCTCCGGTTTTCCCGATCAGTTCAAATATCTTGACCGATCTGTCTTTACCTTTAACCGACACTTCGTCGAGCTCTCTGAAAATGAACTTCTCTTTGACCTGTTCGTATGTATTCCCGCTGACAAGAATATGCGTGCCGTAATACTTATTCAACCCCTCAAGCCTTGAAGCCAGATTCATCCCGTCCCCTATCGCCGTATAATCAAAAAGGTCGTCGCTGCCTATGTTGCCGACTGTGACAATATCTGTGTTCACCCCTATACCGATGTCGATATTCTTAAAAGTGTCTTCTTTAAGTTCCGACTTGAGCAGTTTGAGCTCATTCATCATTTCGAGAGCGCTCTTGCAGGAATTATTGGGGTGGTCATTATCGACCGGCGCTCCAAAGAAGCATATTACTGCATCCCCCATGTATTTGTCGAGGGTACCGCAGTTCTTTTTTATAACCCCCGTCATCCTTTTTAGATAAATGTTCAGAAATTCCACCAGCTGCTTAGGATCGGTCTTTTCTGAATACGAAGTAAAACTCCTGATATCGGAGAACATCATGGTGATCTCTTTCTTTTCTCCGCCGAGCTTAAATTTCTCAGGATTCTTCAGCAGCTCTTTAGAAACTATCTCAGGAACATATTTGCCGAGAGTAGCCTTTATGAATTTTTTTGAACGGTTCTCAATGTAATATCTGATCGTATAAGATGTTAAAAAAGTAAAGAACAGAGCCAGCAGCGGGCGGGTCGTGTCAAGAACCCGGTTATTGTCGAAAAACATTCTCCCGGTAAGCTTGTAATATATAAACCCTGTGGCGAACACGGCAATTGTTGAAAGTATTATATTGAGCCTGCTGAAAATCACCGATGATGTGAATACTATCATAAAAA
>JAQVNT010000263.1 GCA_028702975.1 Candidatus Delongbacteria bacterium | reverse complement strand
TCTCGGTCTATGGGATCGAATGGAACAGGAAGAACTTCATGAACAAACGGTCGGAGCAGGAAGTCTTCTTCGACAGCATAAGCGTAGACAGCTCAAAGTTCAACATCTTCCTCAACCACGAGCCCGAACTCTACGACAGAGCTGAGAAAGAAGGCATGGACCTTATGCTCTCCGGCCACACGCACAGAGGGCAGATATTCCCGTTCTGGTTTTTCGTCCGCGCGCGCTACAAATATATTTACGGCCTATACGACATCGGCAGAATGAAGCTATATACAACTTCAGGAACAGGCGTCTGGGGTCCTTTCATGCGAGTCGGATCTAGCAACGAGATAGTCGAGATCGACATCGTTCCGGAAAAATAATTAATTTTTCGCTTTGAGAAACAGTGATTATTTATTATAATAACCTTTGAAAGTAAAATATTTTGCTGAAAGTAGGAGGTTATTATGAGGAAAGTTCTGTTTTTTCTATTTATGCTTTTATCCGCAGCCGGTCTTATCTGCGCCCCGTATGTTCTATGGGAATTCAGTGTTCCGTTCGAGACAGAAAGTGAAGGCCCGGTTAGTCTGGACGTTACGCTGGACGGCGACATTATAGCAGCATGCTATACGAACGGACCGAATGAATTTGTGTGGGACAGCGGAGGAGATTCTCTGATCTCGAGTCCGGACACAAAAGTGATAAGAATGAACTATGAGACAGGAAGCCCTGAAATACTGGAAGTGATCGATTACGGAAATCTATTCAACAACGGGATTAAAGGCGCGGGCTTTACCGATAACGGCTTTACTTTGAGCGGAAATAAAGTTGACGATTATTTCAGAGACGGTGTACTTTTTATCAATTTTGAGAACAGCTATATCGACACGACTGAATATATTGGAAAAACATACGATCAGAGTTATTATACCGGAGGAACTAAACCTTTTTATGACAGACATTCTGCATCGCTCGTAAGGCATTCCGGAGGAGCAAAATCCTCCTATTCCGAAACCTTTATCATCGGAAGCGAGAGAAATATCATTTTCAGCTACGATCCATATTCAGACGATATAATTCCCGATTCAGTCTCTACTCTCCCTCTGATCAATTTCGGAATATCTGATTTCGACATAGACGCTGAAAACAATCTCTATATCTGCGGGATAATAGAATTATCTGACGGCTCCGATTTCCGCACTTACTATATGAAACTTGATCAGTCACGAAATGTAGTATGGGCAAAGTTCTATTATTACTCTGCTTATCCCCCGGCTCCCCACTATACTTATTTGTTTCACAGGATCGCTTTTACCAGTGACGGAGGATGCATTCTTGGAGCGTGGGTAGACGAGGACAGAGATTTTGATTTCACTGACTATGAAAATTATATCGTCAAATGCGACAACGAAGGAAATTTTACGAATTCAATAGGACCTTACAACAGTTTTTTTAGTTTCTTATACAGAACGGGAGGAATCCCCGCTCCTGATAGTTTCATTTTCCGGAGATTATGGGATAACAACATTACCGGCATAACTTGGAACGGAATTAATTTTGAAGAGAACTGGGCGGAATCATTTGAATATTCAAGCATCGTAGCTCCGATGCTTTCAGGATTTGTTTCTGCGGGAGTAAAAGATAATTCTTTATATTTTTTCGAATATTCTTATAGAATGGGAAATATCGAAGACTCCTCACCCCTGCCGGACTCTGCAGCTTTATACCAAAACTATCCGAATCCATTTAATCCTGTGACAGAGATCAGTTTCTCGATACCGGAGACTTCGGCGGTCAACCTTTCCGTATTCGATACGACAGGCAGGCTTGTGAGAACGCTGGTGAACGAAAAGAGAACTTACGGCCGTCATACGATCAGCTTTGATGGATCCGGTTTGAACTCGGGAATATATTTCTACAGGCTGCAGACTGACGGCAGAACGATAGACGCAAAGCGTATGCTGCTGATAAAATAATAGTTTTAATCACTTGAATTTCGCCTCGGTTTGAGTTACAATTCCGTTACTATCGGGAGATTATTCTATGAAGAGATTTCTAAAAGGGGCATTTTCATTTTTTATTCAGGGCCTGCTCGCGCTGCTTCCCCTGTTCATAAGCATCTGGGTGTTCATGTTCGTATTCAGGTTCATCGAAGGCATAATCGATAATATTTTCATATTTCTGCCGCCCGAATATCTTGAGACAAAGAGCATGATATATCTGATAAAAGGGATATCTTTCGTAGTACTTGTAGCGCTCATAACTGTGTTCGGGATGCTCGTCCGCACGGTTTTTGGTAAAGTTCTGCTTTCTGTAACAGATTCGATTTTCATGCACATTCCCGGTCTGCGGCCAATCTATAAGGCTGTCAGGCAGGTCATAGAGTCTTTCTCAACAAATAAGAAATCGTTTTTTTCAAACCCGGTTCTCGTCGAGTACCCTTCGAAAGGTATATGGACTATCGGATTCAATACGGGAGAAGTTCCGGCAGATTTCAAGCCATTCGCTGAAGAGAAAAGATTTTCCGTCTTTATACCCACCACTCCGAACCCGACAAGCGGATTTCTGATGATAGTAACTGAAAGTCAGATAAAACCTCTCGATATGAAAACGGACAGGGCTATGCAGTTCCTGCTTACAGGCGGAGTCGTCAAGGAGTAGCTCTTTAAAGAAACCGGATTATATCAGGACAGATTTGATTAAACGGGATAATTTTCGTATATTCTATGCATGGAACATCCCATGGAAATCCATATAAGCAGGTCTGCTGTAGAGAACAATTTAAACCTGATAAAAAAAATAGTCGGCGAAAGTGTCAGAATATCATCTGTTGTCAAGGCTAATGCATACGGACACGGGATCGAATCTTATGTACCTGTGGCAAGAGAAGCAGGCATAGATCATTTTTCGGTCTTCAGCTATAACGAGGCTATTCAAGTTTATAAGATCACTAAAAAAACAGCCGACATCATGATCATGGGCTGGATCGGTACTTCACAATTGAAAGATGTGGTAAGAAAAGGTATCGAATTCTATGTTTTCAATT
>JAQVNT010000023.1 GCA_028702975.1 Candidatus Delongbacteria bacterium | reverse complement strand
AATGTCCGCTCGATCCATGTGGTGAGAATGGAAGTTCCCTGCTGCGGCGGTATCGAAATTATAGTCCAGAAAGCACTCGAACTTGCCGGTGTAAGCAAGATGGTGAAGCTGACCGTTGTCGGAATTGACGGCGAGATCAGGTAAAATAAACAGCTCATTAAAACTAAAAAGGAGAAGCCAAAATGATAGAAAAAAAATATGACTACACGATCACGGACGAAAAGACGATCGAAAGGATAATCGACGACGAGAACATAAATTTAAACCACATGGTGCTGCCGAAAGACACAGCTCTGCCGATCCATAATTCTAACTCTAATGTCTATTTCGTTATAGTTAGAGGAACGATGACCCTTACGCTTGGAGAGCATGAAACGCACAAATACGGGAAATGCTTTATAAATGTTCCATTCGGCGTGAGAATGACAGTCGAAAATAAAGACGATGAAATACTCGAATTCTTCGTGGTAAAATCGCCTAACCCGGTAAACTATAAATAGAGGAATTAAGTATGAAGCTGTCCAATAAAACTCTTCTGGCTTTCTCGTGGATATCTCTCCTGCTGATCGTAACAGCAACCGCTTTCTTCACATACCAGATGAAAACATATTCACGCATGGAAACCGATCTCGACGAATACATGCCCAAGGATCACCCCGCATTTATTTACAGCGATGAGGCCGAAGAACTGTTCAACATAAAGGACGGCATACTTATAGCGGTCGAAAATCCGGAAGGAATTTATAATACTTCGACCCTGCAGAAGATAAAAGATATAAGCATCGGGCTTCAGGATATGGATGAATTCGATGATGCGGACATAGTTTCTCTCTATACTGCCGACAACATAACAGGATCGGAAGAGGGTCTTGATGTCAGGGCATTCTACAAAAAGTCTCCTAAAGACGAGGCCGCACTTGAAGAACTGCAAACTTCGGTAAGATCGAACGATATGGTCTATAAAAGACTGGTGTCTGAAAATGAGAATATCGCGCTCGTAGTAGCCTCAATGAACGACGATGTGTTCAGTATGGAATTCTATCATAGGATACTTGAATTCGCGAAATCTTACGAAGGCCCGGAAAAGATCCATATTGCGGGAGTGCCGATCGTTGAGGGAACAATGGCTTATCTGGGGCCGGCAGACATGAAAAGAATGGTGCCGATAGTCCTGCTGGTAATAATCGCGGTGCTATATTTTGTAATGAGAAGTGTTAAGAATACCGTATTAACTCTGCTCGTGGTCGGTCTGAGCACTGTCTGGGCATTCGGCCTGATGGCTTTCTTGAGAATACCGGTCTATGCGGTCTCAACCATGATGCCGGTTATGCTCATAGCTATCGGTGTGGCTGACGGGATACATCTTTACAGTCATTTGAACCTGCATTTAAAGGCAAATCCGAAAATTTCCAAATTCAATGCTGTAAAGGATATGGTGTCAAGCATGTGGAAGCCTGTAGTAATGACTTCTGTAACAACTGCAGTAGGGTTCGTTTCGCTACTCACATCCGATGTTTATCCGATCAAATATTTCGGTTTGTTCACTGCTTTCGGCGTAATGGCGGCTATGTTCTTCTCACTCGTTCTGATACCTTCAGGCATAATCATTTTCGGAGTGAGCACGCCAAAAATAAAAGAAGAGAAAGCAGACAAAGAAGAAAAAACAAAGTTCTCGCACAGATTCGCTAGGTCTGTTATCAAACATAAATATGCAGTCGTGGGCGTAACCGCAGTAATAATAATAGTTTCAGCTTTAGGAATAAACAACATCTGGATCAATTCAAGCTTTCTCGATAAATTCGAAAAAGACAGCGACATAGTTCAGACAGATACTTTTATAAATCAGAATTTCGGTGGAACGAACACCATAAATGTCGTGCTTGAATCAAAAGAAGCGGACGCTTTTAAAACCCCCGAATATTTAAGGCTGATAGACGAGTTGCAAACCGGTGTCGAAGGTCTCGATATCGTGGGTAATTCATTCTCCCTGTCCGACTATTTGAAAAGAATGAATAAAGTTATGAATGCCGATGATCCTGAGTTCGACAGAATACCGGAGTCAAAGGATCTTGTGGCCCAGTACCTTCTCCTTTATGAAATGTCCGGCGATCCTGAAAATCTGTGGAAAGTAGTCGATTATAATTACAATAAGGCCAATGTTAATTTTCAGATAAAAAGCGATAATTCGAAAGAGATAAACAAGGTGATGTCCGAGATCGAAAAGTACAGGGAATGTTTTGAGAACAACGGAATAACACTGAATTACGCGGGATCGGGGTACAAAGCTCTCGTTTTTACGGATCTGATACTGATCGGGCAGATAAAGAGCCTTTTTATGTCGATTTTGATAGTGATCATACTTATAGCCATGATGTTCAAGAGCATTACCGCAGGTCTGATAGGCTCGGTTCCTATAGTCATAACGGCTGTTATCAGCTTTGGCCTGATGGGGCTGCTCGACATTCCTTTAAGCACGACGACTGCACTCATCTCAAGTATAGCGGTCGGAATAGGGATCGATTACGCGATCCACTTCATTGAAAGATTCAAAATATACGCGCAGGAAACAAAAGACCTTGATCTCACTGTCGTAAAAACAATGCATCATTCCGGCAGGGCGATCTCTTTCAACGCTGTAGTGGTAATAGCGGGATTTCTCGTTCTCTTAAGTTCAGTTTTTCCGCCTAACAGGTCTCTCGGCGCGCTAGTATCACTCAATATGTTCACAAGCTTTATAGGCACAGTTACTATTATGTTCCTGATTCTTTACAGATCAGGATTATTCTTCAAAAACAAAAAAGGAGGTCTCAAATGAAATTCATAAATATAACGCTCATATCAGCTTTGGCGTTCATCGGACTGTTTACTTCTTTAAAAGCTGAGGAAATGACAGGAAAGACCATAATGGAAAAAGTCTATTACAATCCTTCAGGCGAGGACACCCAGGGTGAGCTTACAATGAGCCTTATCAACTCAAAAGGCGATACAAGGGTAAGAAAACTTATGCAGTACACTAAAGATGACGGAAAAACCGAAAAAAAGATAATGTTCTTTCTTTCACCCGCCGATGTTAGAGGAACTTCATTCATGAACTGGAGCTACACGGACGGCAGAGATGACGACCAGTGGATCTATCTTCCCGCTTTAAAAAGGGTTAAGAGGATCTCATCAGACAGTAAAGGCGATTATTTCATGGGCTCGGATTTTACTTATGACGATCTTGGCGACAGGCATCCCGACGACGATGAGCATAAACTTCTCCGCACCGAAAAGATCGGCGAGTACGAATGCTTTGTAGTAGAAAGCGTACCCAAAGACGAAGATTATATGTATTCCAAAACGATCACATGGGTAATGAAAGACAATTATCTCGGCTTAAAAAGGGAGTTCTATGACGACAGGGACAAACTTTTAAAGGTTCTCAATATCAAGAAATTTGAGAATATATCGGGATTCTGGACTATCCTTGAAACGGAGATGCACAATGTTCAGAAAGATCACAGAACGCAGATGTTATTCGACGAAGTTAAGATCAATAATGGTATTCCCGAGAGTAAATTTACTGAAAGAACAATGACAGTTGGGAAATAATTTCCTCAAAGGAGATCTTAAGATGAAAAAAATAATATACATTCTGCTTGCAGCCTTAATTTCGGTCAACGCTTTTGAAAATGTGGAGATAAACGGCTTTGTGAGGAACTATTCCGGGATGCTGACGGGCGGGGACAATGAATTCAGCGTCATTCAGAACACATTCAGCCTCGATTTCAGAAAAAAAGCGGACAGGATAGGTTTTCTGGCCAGTCCGTACCTGAAACATTATATGAACGACAGCCTCGAACTTAACCTGAAAGAAGCCTATATCGATATGTATTTTGACAATTTTGACATAAGGATCGGTAAGCAGCAGATTATCTACGGAAAATCTGAGGGAATTTTCATTACCGATGTCGTCTCGCCGAAAGACCTGAGCGAATTTATTCTGCCTGAATTCGACGAGGTCAGGATAGGTGTTACATCCGCAAAATTCAGCTATTACAAAGGTGCAAGTATATTTGAGCTGACATGGGTGCCTGTTTTTACTCCTAATACCTTACCGGATGCTTCCTCGATCTGGATGCCGCCTGCGCCTGCTTTCCCTGTCGCACCAGATTTCGATTATTCCGATACTGACGTGGAGAAAAAAATAGAGAACAGTGAAGTCTTCGCAAGGTATTCGGCTATGGGCTCAAAGATGGATTATGAGATGGTCGCAGGCTATTTTTTCTCTGACGATCCTGTGATGAATGTTTATAAAGAGATAGACTCCGGTACGGGAGAGATAACAGGCATTACTGTCGCGCCTGAGCATCCGAGACTTTTCATGGCGGGCGGAAGCATGGGATTACCTGTTGCAGGTTATGTTCTGAGAGGAGAGGGTGCTTATTATTCAGGCAAAATGTTCCAGACTCAGGATCCGGCTGAAAAGAACTCGCTGACGGAAAAAGATTTTCTTCACTACATGGCAGGCATAGACTACAGCCTGTTCGGAACAACTTTAAGCGCACAGTTCGTACAGGAAGCGATACTTGACTACGACAGCGAGATAGATAAAGACGAGTTTTCTTCCACTATAACATTTCTCGCCAAAAAAGATTTCCTGAGAGAAAAACTCTGGCTTGAACTTTTCGGTTACTACGGACTTAACGAGGAAGACGCACTTATCAGGCCGAAAATAACATATTTTTTCGCAGACGGATTCGATGTGTCAGCCGGTGCGAACATATTCACCCGAGATTCGGGTAATTTCGGTCAGTTCGACGATAACGATATGGTCTATGCAAAAATCAAATACAGCTTTTAAATGATGAAAATCAAACTTCTTTTCATATCGCTACTCGTCTTAACAACAGTCTTCCTCAATGCTGCCGAAAAAAAAGACGAGCCGAGGCTTATGGCTTACAAAGGTATCAATGTTGCCGCCAAACTGAATAATGAAAATGATACTTTCGGACAATTTAAGATAAACGCGGGATTCATGTATGAGATGGTAAATAACACAAACCTCTTCTTTTCATACTGCATTTCGGCTCTCTGGGATGGGCAGGAGAATTCAAGTCCGTTCAAAGACATCAATCACAATCCGGAATTTTTCTGGGTCACCAGTCTCGATTTTATACCTTTTTTAAAGGGGATAAAACCGGAAGTAAAGGTCGGATATGAACATATTTCAAACGGCGTTGACGATGAATCGTCCGATTATGAAGGCCTCACCAACAGGTCAAGATCGGTACATAACATCAATATCCATCCGGCAGTTTATTTTGGAGAGGATATCATATTTAAGCTGAGCCCGAAATTCTGGATAAATACAGTTGACAGGGAGAATACGGATATAGGTGATTATTACGGAAATGCAGACCTGAGAATGTCTCTCGATATTTATGACAAAGTTACATTCTCGGTAAATTTACGCGGAAATCCGGCTACAGGCAAAGGCAGAATAGAAAATCAGCTGACTCTGCCCATGTCATGGCCAGCTACATGGATATTCGGTTCAAAGCCGAACACATACTGGTTCTTTGAATATTTTGAAGGCTACGGAGAAACACTGCTTCACTACAATTTCTATAACAGATCTTTCAGGATCGGTTTAGCACTTGCAAGGAGTTAAAGTTTGAGAAATAAAGGAAAATATTTAATTCTTTTTACAGCATTTCTCTTTATTGAACTTATTTCCGGAACTGTTGATTGTGATATCTCCGGGTCAGATAAGCTCGCAAACGAAAAAAATTATTTAATTCCTTCTGCACAATTATTGCTGGGCAACTCGCTGATCGCCCTTTCAAACAATTATATATTCGAGCAGGATTACGCAAAGATCAGTTTCAAAAGCATCGAAAAGAATTTAAAGGGAGAATGGGAATGGGACGCAGATAATTTTGAAGTTAATCAGATCGGTCATCCGTTTCAGGGAAGCGTATATTTTTCAGCTGCGAGAAACAACGGGCACTCTTATTTGCCAAGCGGAGCTTTTACTGCTGCGGGCAGCCTGCAGTGGGAATATTTTATGGAGACCGAGAAACCGTCCGTCAACGATTTTGTAACAACTACGATGGGCGGTTCAATGCTTGGAGAAATGATCAACCGTATTTCATATAAGATACTTGATGACAGTGCAAGAGGTGCTGAGAGACTTGTGAGAGAATCTTCAGTATTCATAATAAATCCGTCTATGGGGGTCAACAGAATAATTAATGGACACATCAGAAGGATATCTAAAAGAAATAAATATTATAACATTCCGTTCAAAATGCAGATATCGACTTCAAAGAACATTATTGACAGGATAATTTCTGAAAATCTCGATATGGGAAATGTTGACTCGATCTCAACCGGCCCTTTCGCGAACTACAATCTAAGAATAGTTTACGGAGATCCATATACAGCCGAAAGATGTTTTGATTACTTTCTGCTTTTTACAGGCTTTTCTTTCGATGAAGATATAATCGGAAATGTTTCCGCCAGAGCGCTTCTTTGGAAGAGAAATGTAAACATTACGGAAAAAGCGCATAACGCAATAGGAATTTTTCAGAATTTTGATTATATCTCAAGTCCTGAATACAGTGTGGGAGCGAACAGTCTCGGATTTGAATTTATGGCTCGGACAAAGTCAAAAAGAAACTGGTTCTTAAGCTCGGAATATCAGGCGGGATTTATCATAATGGGTGCCGCTACCACTGAATATTATGTTGATATCGAAAGGGATTATAACCTCGGACCCGGTGCGTATCTGAAAATAATCATGTCCCTTTCAAAACCAGATTTCGCTGATTTAACTCTTAACCTTAACCGATTTTGGATTAGAACAGTCTCCGGAGCCGACGGAATAGAATCGATCGGTCTGGGAAGTATCGAAATAAAAAAAAATATCTATAAGAATTTCTCTATCGGTGTTTCTTACAATTTCTACGACAGAGAAGGTTATTATAATGATCACCCGGATGTAAGTATGTTCTACAACGAAATCAAAGCAATAGCTTACTATAAATTGATATAAAAATACCAAACTAAAAGGAGGTACCAAAATGAGCATGTTCTGTTTTCAATGTCAGGAAACGATTGGCAACAAAGGTTGTCAATACGCAAAAGGATTCTGCGGAAAACCCGCGGAAGTGGCAAATTTGCAGGATCTTCTGATCCACACCCTGAAAGGAATTTCTCTCGTCGCGGGAAAAAAAGGAAAAGTAGATGACAAGACCGGTAATTTCATAGGGAAAATGCTTTTCGTGACTATCACGAATGTCAATTTCAACGCAGATGACATGGTAGCAAAGATCGAGGCGGCTGTGGCATACAGAGACGAACTCAAAAAAGGAATGGATACCGCAGGAATGCACGACAGCGTGAACTGGGACGCGGAATCTGTTGACGAACTGCACAGAAAAGCCGAGACCGTGGGTGTTCTTAGTACAGGAGAGGACGATGTGAGATCATTAAGAAACCTTCTGATAATCGGACTTAAAGGTATAGCAGCTTATTACGAACACGCAAATGTTCTGGGATACTACCAGGATAGCATAAACGAATTTCTCGCCGAGGCTCTCGCAAGTACGACGAAAGACCTGACTGTGCCTGAAATGATTGGGATGGTAATGAAAGCGGGAGGTGTGGCTGTTGACACTATGGCCCTTCTCGATAAGGCGAATACGACAACTTATGGAAATCCCGAGATAACAAAAGTGAATATCGGCGTCAGGAACAATCCGGGTATCCTGATCTCCGGCCATGATCTTAAGGATATGGATGAACTTTTGAGGCAGACTGAAGGTACGGGAGTTGATGTTTATACTCACGGTGAGATGCTTCCGGCAAATTATTACCCTGCCTTTAAAAAATACAAGCATTTCGTGGGTAACTACGGGAACTCATGGTGGCTGCAGGACAAGGAATTCGAGACCTTCAACGGCCCGGTCCTGATGACGACCAACTGCCTTACCCCGCCGAAGGATTCGTACAAGGACAGGGTTTTCACTACAAGCGTAGTATCGTTCCCCGGCTTAAAGCACATTCCGGACAGACCCGAAGGCGGAGAAAAGGATTTCTCAGAAATCATAGCCATGGCTAAAACCTGTAAGCCGCCCGTCGAGATCGAGACAGGCTCGATAACTGGCGGATTCGCGCACGCCCAGGTAACAGCTCTTGCGGACAAGGTGGTCGAAGCCGTCAAATCCGGAGCTATAAAAAGATTCATAGTCATGGGCGGATGCGACGGCAGGCATAAGGAAAGAAGTTATTTCACTGATGTCGCACAAGAGCTGCCCAAGGATACAGTTATCCTTACAGCAGGATGCGCAAAGTACCGCTATAACAAACTTGACCTCGGAGATATCGGAGGTATTCCGCGCGTTCTGGATGCTGGTCAGTGCAACGATTCATACTCACTCGCAGTGATCGCTCTCAAGCTCAAAGAAATATTCGGCGCAGAAAGTATAAACGACCTGCCCATCTCGTTCGATATCGCATGGTATGAGCAGAAAGCGGTCGCGGTACTTCTCGCCCTGCTGGCCCTGGGCGTAAAAGGGATCAGACTCGGACCGACTCTGCCGGCCTTCCTGTCTCCTGCTGTCATCAAAGTACTTGTGGAAAAATTCGACATTAAGCCGATCGGTGAAGTCAAAGCCGATGTGGAAGCCATGATGGCCGGCAAATAAGACTCCTCCCCCAAATAAAAAGCCCCGTGAGTTCTCCGGGGCTTTTTAATTATTTCAATCTCTTCATATCACCATGATACACTGACGCCTCTGTCGGTCAGAAAGGGTATGTACAGATTTACCGACAGACTGTCCAGAGTATTGTTGTTCAGCGCCACCATGTCTCCGAAATCGAGGCCATCGTTGAGTAACAGCGGATAAATGTCTGTTATCCTGTTGTTCTCCATGAACAGAAGATTTATCTTTTTCAGGTACTTCAGCGGTGATGTGTCCGATATCTGATTATATCTCATATACAGCGACTGCAGAGACGTCATGCCTGACAAAGCTGTAATGTCCTCGATGGAATTGTTGAAAATAGCCAGTTCAGTCAGTTTGCCGAGAGACGACAGCGGGCTGATATCGGTGATGGAATTGAACTGAAGCGAAAGATAGGTCAGGCCCGTCAGCGGTGAAAGATCGGATATGTCGTCAAGGCCGCAGTAAGCCAGCTGCAGATAGTACAGATCCTTGAATTCTTTAAGTACTTCCAGACCGGTTATGTCATTCTGGGAAAGGATGAGCACTTGCAGCTTAGTAAGGCCGCTCAGCTTTGTGATATCCGTAATATTGTTGTTCGACAATTGAAGTTCTATGAGCATAGTCAGTCCTGAAAGGGCGGATATATCGGAGATCAGATTGCTGTTTAAACTCAGAATATATATATTCTTCAGGTCTTTCAAAGGAGTGATATCGGTTATCTGGTTTGAATTCAGCATTAAAATTTCCAGCGATCTGAAGCTCTCGATACCGGATATATCCGTAATGTCTTCATTAAAAACGGAATAATCAGTCACATCGCCGAAATACGATGCGTAGAGATCGCCTTCCGGCCTGAGAAAATCTCTTCTTATCACCTGTTCGAACATGGGATCTTCGAAATGAACAACATAATTCTGATGAACTTCTATGGAATCGGTAAGGACAGAACCGGTATCGTCCGTAACTTCTGCCGTAATGAGATGAGATCCCTGCGTCATCGTCCAGACCGCCGAATAAGGATAGATCGCATCCTGAGCTATAACGGTGCCGTCTATACTGAAGGTTACCGTGCTCACGTGTTTTGAACTCTCTTCGTCGTAAGCGGTTGCTTTTATTTCAATTTCCGTTCCCGTGAAAAAATATGAGTCATGCGAGGGTAGAAAATGCTGCATTCGGGGAAAGAGTTGACAAATACTTCTAATGAATCAGAAGTCCGTCCTCCGTCGTTGTCAAGAGCTTCCGTCCTGATCTGATATGATCCTGTTGTGAGTCCGGCTGTGTCGAACCCGAACGAGTAAGGCGAATCTTTATCCGAAGCGGTCAGGTCTCCCTGAATATAGAACCTCACCTCGGTGATAAATCCGTCGCTGTCGTCTGCTTCAGCAGTAATGTCAAGCGACTGACCTTTTTCTATCACTGTATCCGGAACGGGTGTTACTATTACGCATGACGGGGATTGATTTTCAGCTTCCGTAATATATTCCGTTTCAGAACACGAAGTAAAAACGACCAAAAAACTAACCACTATCAGAGATAATGATACCATCTTTTTCATACAATCCTCCAGTTATGTTCACTGAAAGATAAATAATACTAAATAAAAATCCAAATAAATTAATAAAGGTCAGACTTTCAGACCTTCATTACAGGTTTTGATGTTGCAATATTGATCTCCTTTTTGCCTGACCGGATTTTACTTCAAGGTTTTTTTACCAGCCTGAAACCGTTGTAATCATATCTTGTATTCGGATACTCACGATACCTGCCGTTCACAATGCAATTCTCGGGAGTGCTCATCCACGAACCGCCGCGCACAATACGCATATCTCCTGTAGGTGCTCCTGTCGGATCAATCGAATTGTCAACATAGGAACCATACCAGTCCCAACAGTATTCATAAAGATTTCCTGTCATATCGTATATACCGAGTTGATTTGCTGATTTGGTTCCGATCGAATGAAGTTCACTATTTGAATTTCCGTCGTACCAGGCTACATCACCGATAGTATTGCTTCCGCTGTAAGTATATCCGTCACTCCAGTCAGCGCCTCCGCGAGCTGCAAATTCCCATTCTGCCTCTGTCGGCAATCTGTAGCCATTTGCATTCCAGTCGCACTCAACAGTATTCCATGCGTTAAAAGTCGGATCTGAGCTGTATTCAGGAATTGCTCCCCAGTTGTCAGGATCGGTAGAAGCATTGATCGTATAACATGGTGTTAATCCGTCCAGTACACTCTTTTTGTTACAGAAAACGAGAATGTCGAACCATCTGACATGAAAAACAGGATTGTCGTCTGCAACTCCGACACTGTTTGTAGGATCATACTCCGCGGGATTGCTGCCAATTACATCTTCCCATTCTTTTTGAGTCACTTCATACTTGCCTATGCTGAAACTGCTTACTGTGATCGAGACTGGTGTCTGCTTTGAAGGATCAGAAGTTGTAAATGTCCCTCCGGCTACGGTTACCATTTCTCCGGGTACTGGAGGCGGAGCGTTGTCGTCAGGTTCTGAAGTGCTGTCTTCGCATGACATAAAAATAAATCCCGCCAACATCGCTGCTAAAATCCATTTTCTCATTTTACATATCCTCATTAAATTTTAACTCAAACCTGAATTTAAAAAGAAATCGTATTTTTGACAAGTATTTTTTTAATACTCGTAATACTTCATCTTGTTGTTAAAGGCATCAAATACGACGAGCTTGTCCTCCACGAAATCGACTATATCCGTGCTGTCGGCCTTAACTTCAACAGTGTTCTGATAAATGCCGTCCTTGAAGATGTCGTAGAGCCTTCTCTTTTCCGAATCGTGAAGAGCCGCCTGTACCCACAGCCTGTCGTACTTGTCCATTGTGATCAGTATTATAGAATTCTTGAACCTGCCTTTGGGCGTTAGATTGTTCCTGTCAAGCTGCTGCTGTATCTGCGCAAGCTCGTTATCGGTATAAGGTATTCTCTGGAACCTTTTCTTGATGATCATTTTTTTATTACCCGTGAAGTCGAAAACATCGAGAGCATATTCATTTTCGTTATATCTGGGCTGATAGACGAGGCTGTCGGATGTGACACATACGCATGGATTACGCACAAAGTTCAGGTCGAAGACGGGATTTTGGAAATCGAACTTGTCCTCCCTGAAAGTTTTGAGGCAGTTAAATCGGTCGTCGAACAGATTTAAGTTCCTTATCACCATTCCGGGGCCTTCCTCGGGCAGCGGCGTAAAGCTCAGACCCGTCACGAATTTTCCGGTTTTCCAGAAAGTGCCGGGATATTCGGAGCTTTTGCTGTAACGCTTGTCAGTGATAAAATTCCCGTCCAGATCGAACTTGAGGATCTTGAGCTGCTGCGGGGACGGTACGTAGACCGTGTCGTGCCATACCACGAAAAATCCGGCGTTTAGAAACTCCCCCGGCCCCTGCCCTCTTCCGCCGAAAATTTTGACCCTCTTCCCCGTCGGATCGAACTTGTGTATCTTTGACTTACGGCTGTCCAAGACATAC
>JAQVNT010000262.1 GCA_028702975.1 Candidatus Delongbacteria bacterium | reverse complement strand
GAAAGTCCCGCTGCATCGTAAGTCATGTTTATCGTGTTTGCTCCTGATCCTGCTACCAATCCTGTTGTGGGGCTGTTGAATGTAAGCCATGTGTAAGGAACATCATCTTCTCTGATAAGAATGTTATCGATGCTCCAGGAACTGCCGCTTACATTTTTGAGACTAGTGTTGAATTGTATTTTCATACTCGAGCTGTAATTTGGTATAAGTATATGCTGATGCCCGGTTACTGAAGCTGAAGAAGTATAGAGATCTGACCATGTAGAACCGTCATTGATAGAATATTTTACAGCAATAGTGCTATTAGTTAGGGTTGCCGTTTGATCAAAATCCAAATACATTAAACCGTCTGTGCCGGCAAAAGTATCAGAAGTCAATATACCTGTTCGGGTCTGATTCTGTTGCGCTGTATAAGCACTTACCTTCGCACATGTGCTGTTCGAGTTCCATGTCCCGCCAGTTGCGGTTGCCCAAGATTGAGTTCCGGTGTCAGCATAAACAAGACCTGCCTGGAAATCGTTGGTATGTACTGTCGCTCCTGCCGATTGATAGCCGACATAAGCGTTGCTCAGGCTGTAGTTAAGCCCTGCGGTACCTGTATTGGAGATCACGAATGAATCTGTTACGCTTCCTTCGGGAGCTGCGGTAGCCCCTGCGCCTGCAGGTAATGATATATCAGGATAAGCCCCGGTCCCGGACACAGCTATGTTGTTTGTCGGATGGCTTGTATCCGAAGATGTGATAACAATATTACCGCTGTAAGTAGTCTGAGATGATGGACTGAATACGAGATCGAATGTCTTGCTTGAATTCGTAGGAACTGCATAGCTGAAAACATTTTTTTCGGCTTTGACAGCATCTGAAACTGTATAGCCTGTGATTGTTGTTATTTCTCCGATTATTGTCTCTGTGCTATGAGAGTTCGTTATTGTGAACTGCTGTGTCGAACTTCCGCCTACCGTAACATTCCCGTACGGCATTGAAGTTTTATCCAGTGCGAAATTACCGCCGAGTTCACCGGTCACCATCATCACGCTTTGTTTTGTTTCAAGGTTAAATCCCGTTATCGTAACCGTAACATCGGAAGCAATCGCGAAATCGTGGTCGATAGAAACATAACCGCTGGAATTTGTATATGCCGAATAATTTGTTCCGTTCTGATACAAACAAGCCCATGCTCCGGATACAGGAGAGCCTCCGGATGTAACAGTTGTACTGAAATTGCTCGGTAAAAGAGTTGTCGTTGAACTGCTGATCGCTTTAGGAGGATCAGTTCTAAGCTGAAGTGACACATCTCCGAAAATCGTCCAAGTTTCTGCAGTATCCTGTGTAGACGCGTCTGTAGGCGCTTCGGTAAGCATAAGGTTAGAAGCATTGAAACAGATAGTTCCCGCAGTTGTTCTCTGCTCTGTAACATTAATTCCGTCTCCTGGCTGAGTCGAATAATCGTATCCGCCCTTCAAAATATCGTTGAAATAATCCTGACCTCTCATTGGAGGCAGCCACGGCTGGCTTATAGATGAGAACCACCCTGCCACCGCTCCGCCGTTTACTTTTCTTAACCATGCTTCAGCAAAACAAATGCCGCTCGTATATTCATGACAACCTACCAGACAGGCTACTGACACTACAAACGGAAGCTTTGTCCCGTTAGTAAGTGTATTTACATCCGCATTATATAAATATCCGCCGTATATGGACTGGAAACAATCATAAGACCCATGACCCGTATAATTTATCAACGATCTTCCGTCATTCACATATCCGAGTATTGTTGCTTTCGGAACATTATTTGCCTGATATGCGGTACTGACTGAGGCATAAGTAAAAGGAAGCAGCTTGTTGTTGATTATTATATCAGAGTGAGCCTGATCGCCTTCTCCGTCATCACCGGCTCCAACACCTTCGTTTGAGGCGATCCCGATACCTTTTTCATACCATGTTGCAGCCATTGTAGGATTCTTTTCGTAGTCTATAGCTTTATTTATCTGATTTGCAAGTTCGACATCTGTTGAAACAGAGAATCTTCCTACTACAACTTCGACATATTTATCTGTTCCGACGGTACAGCCAAGCATCGGATCCTGAGAACCTGGAGTCGTAACGCTTGCAAGCACCTGTGATTTCAGATTAGGAAAATCCCCCACGATCTGTGCGTATAATATATTCGTGTTGGCCAGATACTGATTTTTTATGTCCTGAGTAACATAAAGGTCAGTCCCGTTTGCCTTTTCAAGCGTGTGAACTTTGTAGCCCTTCTGCCTTTTCCAGTCGATCCACGGCTGTATAGCAGTAAGGGCACCGTTATTAGGCGTGTAAATAACAAGTATCTCGCCGAGCTCTCCAATAGTAAGAGCCTTTGTTTCGTTGTAGTTCAGAAATATAGATTTGTACATTCCACTTAATTCCTGAGCAATTTTCGCAGGTTTAACAAAAAGTGCGTTAGTTGCCGGCTCTTCATTGTCGGTAAGAGTGACCGTAACGCTTTTATAAACTCTCAGCGTTCTTTCAGAAGCATTGTACTGGTACGGATAAACGATTATATGGGTACCTCTCACATCCCTCATTACGAAAGGTTCTGTAACTTCTGAAATTTTGCCGGGATACCATTCGTTTTTAACTGATTCTTTTACGATCTCGTAAGGAATCTCATCGATATTCTGGCTTCTTGAAACTACGCCCCTTGAAGGTAAAAGCGGATACTCGAGAACGAAATCCTCGAAATCGTCTGCTCTGAATTTCATCGATACATTTTTATCGTCCTTAAGCTGCACAGCCGAAGAATGATAAGGTAGTTCCGCGTACCCTTTTTCGTTCGTAAAGATGCTCCCCGCGCCGCTGATCTTTGAGTATTTCACTCCGTCCTTTTCGACAACTGACAGCGTGAAATCCGTTGCGATCTTGACTTCCATCTCTTCCGGAGATACCCTCTGATAATCTGCTACGAATCCTCTGCTGACATCCCCAAACGAGATCGTAGCGATCAAGCATACTGCCAGCATTGACATGATCTTTTTCATTACTCTCCTCCTCT
>JAQVNT010000261.1 GCA_028702975.1 Candidatus Delongbacteria bacterium | reverse complement strand
AGCTGGTCTATGAAGCGACTGTAAAGATCGAGTTCAACTCACAGGAGATACTGAAAAAGATAGACCTGAACGAGATGAAAAAAACTTCTCATGATCCCGCCTCGTCGAAAGTGAAGATAAATTTCGACATTTCAAAGATACTTGATCCTGAATGTGTAATAATGGAACTGAAAGCAAAAACCAAGGAAGATGCGATCGGCGAGCTTGTTGAAGTGCTGGCTAAGAATGACAGGATAACGCAGAAAGAAACAATATTAAAAGAAGTTCTGACAAGAGAAGGCATAATCAGCACCGGAATGAATAACGGCATCGCCATTCCTCACGCAAGGTCGGAAGGCGTGGAAAGCACTCAGCTTGCTGTCGGTATAAAAAGATCAGGTATTGATTTCGGCTCAATGGACGGTAAACCCGCAAAAATAATCCTGCTTCTAGTATCTTCAACCGGAAAAGATGATCCGCATATAAAGGTACTTTCGTCGATCTCGGCATATTTCAGAAAAGTCCGGGATATTGAAGACTTCCTGCAGATTGAAAATACGGAAGATGTAGTTGATTTTTTCAGAATATATTCAGATGACAATACATGGTACAGAAGAGTTGTAAAAAAGATCAACATTTAGATGACAGTGGAAAAGCAGGATATATCGTGCGCGATCCTTGCCGGGGGTAAGGCAAGGAGGCTCAACGGCGAGAATAAGGCATTGCTCAGAGTTGGCGAGAAAACGAATCTTGATAAGATACTTTCCTTTTCTGAAAAATATTTTAGCGAAGTCTTAACTATTGCGAATGACCGGTCAAAGTTCGACGGATATGGTATTTCGATCTATTCTGATATTATAAGAGATATCGGTCCGCTCGGCGGGATACATTCAGCACTTTTCCATTCAAAATCTGACAATGTGTTCTTTCTGCCCTGCGACATGCCTTTTTTGAGTGAGGAAGTTATCAGGAAAGAAATTGAGGTTTACTTCAGCAGGAAATGCGAAATTATCATACCCCGTACCGGAGAATTTATCGAGCCTCTGCATTCAATATTCTCAAGGAGTCTGTTATCAGGATTGGAGGATCATATCAGAGACACGGATAATTACTCGATAAGGCGTTTTTTTGATAAAGTTGATGTATATTACTGGGATATTGAAGACAACGAGGAGAACAAAAGGGCATTCTTCAATATAAACACGCATCATGATCTAAATGAAGCGCATCAGAAAGTAAATTCTGTAAGGTAAAAGCAATTATGGAAATTTCATCAAAGCTGTCAATAATCAGATACAGAAACGGCATCAGGTCCGAAACGATCGACGATGTGGTGAACGAAACTGAATTGAAACTCGCGATAAATCATAAAGAACTGAGCTCTCTCGTATGCCTGCCTGACCACCTTGAAGAACTTACGGCAGGATTTCTAATAACTTCAGGAATAGCTAATGAAAAGAACGGGCTTAAGGGTCTGAATTATGATCAAGAGAAAAAAATAATGCATATCGAGCTTACTGATAATTCGGTCATGAAGGACTTGATATTCTCAAAAATGAAGCCTGTCGGATGCGGAGCAGGAACTCTTCTTTTTGTAAAAGACAAAATGAAACCCCTGACGGCGGGAGAACTCCGGATCAGAAAAGAAAAGATTTCTGAAATGATAAACGAGTTCAACAGATCATCCGAATTATTCCTTCTCACAGGCGGTGTGCACAGTGCCGCTATAAGTGACAACGAAAGTATAATTGTGATGAGGGAAGATATCGGCAGGCACAACGCAATTGATAAAGTCATAGGTAATATATATCTCGCTAAAGGCACTCTGAATGATAAGATCATTCTTACAAGCGGAAGGATATCCTCGGAGATCGTTCTCAAGGCGATTTATGCGGGTATAGGGATGATCATTTCAAGAAGCGCGCCTACTTCAAGAGCTATTGAGATCGCAGAGGATAACGGTATCACTCTGATAGGTTTTGCCAGGAGTACTAACTTCAATGTTTATACTCATCAGGAAAGAGTTATTTTTTAGCCCGATCGACCAGCTCTTTGATATTCTCTTTTTTCGTGAAATTGACAGGTTTTTCCATAGCGTTAATCATTCCGGTCTCATCACCGTCAAGTCGGATGCCTTTTTTCTTTTTCGACATGATCTTCATTTTTAAAAGCTTCATAAGGAATCTGTCGAAAAATCCGATTTTTGTAAGGTCGAATCCGCCTCTAAGGTAGAAAAAATTTATTTTCTTTTGCTCTTCAGCCGTAAAATTTTTATCTCTAACTTCATTCAGGACTTTTTCCGACCACGGCGAAGCTCCGGACGCATATACGATCACCTTTTTGCCTTCGAGTTCTGAGAAACTCTTTTTGATCAGTCCTATCCCGTTGATGCCGCCGGCATAAAGTCCGCCTCCGTAAATTATCGTATCGTAAGACCTGAATATGCTTTTGTGCGTTCTGTCCGCAGGGAAAAGATCGGCTCTCAGTTCTTCCGCGATCCATTCCGCGTACTTTCTGACGAATCCTGTTTTGGAGCTGTAAATGACTAAAGTTTTCATTCTACTACTATCCTCGGAATATCTCTTGAAAGTCTTGAAAGTATCTCGTAATTGATCTGCTGGGTGATCTCGCTGAACGAATCGACCGATATAGCCATGTCGTTCTGCTCGCCGATCAGGATGACCTCATCTCCCGGTTTTACATCACCCGCTCTTGTAACATCGATCGTTATCATGTTCATGTTCACAAGTCCGATCACCGAGCATCTGACGCCGTTTATCAGGACCC
The DNA here is from genome assembly GCA_028702975.1 of Candidatus Delongbacteria bacterium. Taxonomy (GTDB): domain Bacteria; phylum UBA4055; class UBA4055; order UBA4055; family UBA4055; genus UBA4055. Next base: position 279 of record JAQVNT010000261.1, on the reverse strand, counting down.
TGCCTCTGTTCGAGAGGGATCTGCTGTAGCCGAAAGAGTATCCGACCGGCACGACAGCCGTTCTGATGTCTTCCGATGCGAGATAAGTTGTTCCGTAGCTGATAAACTTGCCGGTTTTGACAGTTTTTACGCTCATCACCTCACTCTTCCATGTAATGACACGCTTAAGAGGATTATCAAATCCGGACTTGTTATGAAGATAACGTAAAAAAACTTCCCGGCTGGACCAGAATCCGTACTGCATTATGCCTATCCTGACAAGATTGAACCTTGAGCCCG
>JAQVNT010000022.1 GCA_028702975.1 Candidatus Delongbacteria bacterium | reverse complement strand
ATCATGCGGGATCTTCATCGAAAACGGTATAGTGTATAAAACAATGAAGTCAGGTAAATGGAAGAAGCTGAAATGAAGATTGGGAAACTGTTATATGAAGTTATAGTTATATTGTCACTTATTCTTCTGAACGCATGTACTTTTCACGGTCATAAAGATATCCCTTTAAGAAAGATCAATAAAGTGCCGAAAGGTAATCATATAGTTATTCATAACGATTATTATCGCTTTGTTCTCGAAGATGTAGTATTCTCAAAAGACAGAATGACAGGCTATAAAGTAAAAGGTATCGGGAATAAATTCAACGACTTCCATGTTAAATTAAAAAAAGGAAGTCCGTTGAACTCCGACAGCGCGATGGTCAGCCTTGAAAATATTGAGAAGATTATGTTTTACGTAAAAGGCCTCACGCACGAAGTGACCATGGAAGAATTTAATTCCATTTACAGAGACAACATGATACTTGTCAATGACGGTTACGGTTCGTTCCTGCTTGAAAACGCTGTAATCACCGATGGATTTATATCAGGAACTAAAAAGAAATATATTCGTACATTTTATAAAGGTATGAACCGCATAGTTATTGCTTTGACAACTCATTACAAACTAAACAGCGAGAAAGTGACGATCCTGTTCGATGACATCGAAGGTGTCAGTACTTATGCGTTCGAGCCCGGAAAAACCGTACTTTTCTATACTGGCAGCTTTGCGGTATTACTGGCTGCAGTTTTGCTGCTTATCTGAAGCTCAATTGTCATTCCTGATCAACCCAGATGAGCGCATCCGTATCAAATCCCAATTCTTTAGCTTTTTTCGTAAACTGGGCTTTCAGCTCATCGCTGACAGCCGGGGTTCTGGATAAGAACCAGAGATATGACTTTTTTGAGCTTGTGACGAAAGCGTACTGATAATCTTTATCGAGTTCATAGATCACATAGGCTCCGTAGAACGGCCCGAAGAAAGAGACTTTGAGATAGCCTTCATCAGGCTCGTTCACAAAATACGCTTTGCCTTCCGCCTCGCTCCATTCATTATTTTCTTTGGAAAATCCGCGGTTAAGTACTTTCACTCCGCCGTCGTCGCGCATGGAATATTCAGCAGTAACTTTGTCAAGCCCTCTTTCGAACGAATGATCTAACCTCGCGATCTCGTACCATTTTCCCAGATAACTTTTAAGCTCAAAATCCTTTACGGGTCTAATGTTGTCGGGATAGCCCAGGCAGCCAATAAAAATCAGAGACAGCCATCCGCATAGTACTTTCTTAAGAGATCTCATACTTTCTCCGGTTAATTCTATTTCTTAAAATCCCGGTATCTTGATCTTTTTCTTGGCTTCATCGGCAGCTTTTTCAGCCTCAGCTTTAGCTTTAGCTTCCGCCGCGGCTTTCTCGGCATCGATCTTAGCCTGCGCTTTTACCTTCTCTTCCTCCAGCTTCGCTTCGGCTTCAGCCTTTGCTTTGTCGATCTCTTCATTAACTTTTTCTTTTACTTCCTCGATCTTCTGGTCAACGAACGCGCCTGCTTTCTTTTTTATGAGGTCGGTGAGGCTTGCGGGCATGAACGAGACTTTTACTTCGGGATCTGAAATGTCGCCTGTTGAAGTGAATTCGATGTATATTCTGCCTTCTTTTACGACTCCTGAAAGAAGCTCGTTCTTGATCTCCTGCTTGTCGATATTGACGCCTTTTATGCTGATGTCCTTCATGCTGTCGTCGATGAATTTATCCACCTGATCAAGCAGTTTTTTGGATTCCGACTCAGATACAGTTATGTCGCCTTTAAAGCTGTGCTGATTGTTCATCACGTTGAACCAGCTTGCTTTCACGATCTTGACATCGTAATCGGCCGTAAGCACTTTCAGGTCTTCCTCGAACGAGACTTTGCCATCCTTGTACCTTATAGCTGTATCGGCGTCCTTGCTGAGCACCGCTTTTTTGCTCAGGATATCCAGGTTGATGCCGACTTTCTCCAAAGTAGCAAGAGAGGACTTTACCTTCTCCAGTGCGACGAGAGCCTGAATAAATGAGCCTTTCCCGATCGAGACTGCGTAAACAGCTTCGGGGTTTACTTTCCCCGTATAAGGATCGAACGGTCTCACATCGGCATTCGACTCAAGAGAGAGTTTAGCCTGCTCGGATTTCTCCTTGTTGAATATTGTCATGTTCGTGTTGAATGTTACAGTAGCCTTGTTGTGTTTAAAAAGATCCTTCGGATCGACATCGATCTTGTCTATGACCATGAAGAAATCCGAAATAAGAAAGCGCTGCTGCGTGGTCCTGAATAGAATGTCAACCTCGCCGTTCTCGATGCCGATCTGGTTCATCGTGGCGGCTATAGGCACATCCTTAGCCGAAAAATCCTCCTGCGGCTCATCGGGCTGCTGTGCGGCAGGTTCCTGCGCAGCCTCAATTTCAGCCTGCTCCTGAACTTCTGCTACTCTTCCGTCTGCCTGTTTGCCTGAAGGCTGATCAAAAAGGGGAGAGAGATTGTTCTGCCCTTCTTCGCCTAAGGTAAGTCTTGCTATCGGTCTCTGAATGATGAACTTGTTCAGCTCGAACCTTTTGTCGAAAAGCGGGATCAGATTGGCCTTCAGCTCAATATTCTCGACAGAAACTATCTCGCCCTCCATCTTAGGCCTTTTGTCAATATGCACCTTATCATCGGCGTATTGATCCCTTTTTCCAAGCTTGATCCCGTCCATTCTCAGCGAGGGTGTGAAAGAAAAAATTCCGATGCTCACATCCGTAAGCTCGAATCTTGAATTAGTGTTAGCCTCGACAGCCTTGACGATAATGTCTTTGTCGAAATATTTCTCGAGGTAGATCTTAACGGCGAAGAGACCGACCACGACGATGAAAACGAAAGCCAGGATGATCCTGAAAAGCCATTTGAACATATTGCCCTCCTTTAATTGCCGAACGGGTCTATCAGTCCTGCTTCAGACATTTTGCCCGTTCTAATTTTTTTAATGGGATATTTATAATAATCCATTTCGGGGATCTTGAAAACATGCTCGAATATCTCGGACATCTTCACTGAAGCTCCGTCAATGAAATTTATGCCCGCGATTATGTTGTCTCCGTCGAATTCCAGCTTCTCTGTGAAAGGTACTATGTCGAATTCTTTGACTTTTCCCTTGTTCTCCCTTGTTATGACGAGTTTCTTTTTTGATCTGAACTTTAAGATACATTCGGTGAAAAATTCAGCTGAATCGTCCGGAATGATAATGAGGTATTCCGTGTAATCTATAAAATGCATCAGCGGCGTGAACTTGCCTGTGAGTTTCTTAACTTCGACGAACTCGGTGATATTCGAAAATACTTTGCGCATATCCTGCTCTACATCACCTATATAATCATTCTTAAATCCGATATCGGCGAACTCGCAGTCGGATGTAAACCCGAAGGGCAGAGGGTGTGAAAAGCTTAAGACGGGCATCGGGTGGAAGCCTTTGGTATATGCGACCGGAATGTCGTGTATGAAAAATTCCCGCTCGATGTATGCGCTGAGGTTCCTCTGGGATAAAAACCTTGACTGCCTCAGCCTTCGGAACTTTACCCTGTATCTTACATCCGCCTTAGGAACCGGCTCCGCATTGTGTCCCAGGACCCGCGAGTGCTCTCTGACAATTTCTTTTATTCCCGGAGCCTTCACTTTTTCCGCAAGAAGCTCTCTGCATTTGTATTCTCTTTCGATCCCGCATTTAGCGCACTGTTTAAGGCAGTATTTCGTCAGACTTTCGTTCCTCGCTTTTTCCCATTCAGATTCAAGGAATTTCCTGCTCACGCCTATATCTATAAAATCCCAGGGCAGAGGGTCGGTAATTTGTTTCTCCGAAAGGTAATCATCCGTATTTATGCCTGTTTTTTTGAAAACCTTCTTCCACAGCGAAAAGTCGAAAGTTTCCGTCCACGCGTCAAAGAGGGCTCCCTGCCTGTAAGCTTCCTCGATCGATTTGGAGAGTTTTCTGTCCCCTCTCGAGAAGATCGCTTCAAGTATCGAAACTTCGGGATCGCGCCATGTCATGTGCACGTTCGATGTTCTTATGCGTGAAAGAAGAATGCCTATCCTGCTCTTGAAAACGCTCAGGGAAACCTGTTCCGACCACTGGAAAGGCGTGTGCGGTTTGGGGTTGAAAGGGGAGATCGATACATTTATTTTGATCCTTCCGTAGGAGCTGCTGAAACGGCCGATCTCGTTTATCATCTCGGCCATCTCGATAATGTCCTCATCGGTCTCGAAAGGAAGTCCGATCATATAATAAAGCTTTATGCTTTTCCATCCGAGCCTGAGCACTTTTTCCATTACATCGAGTATGGATGAAAGTTCGATAGGCTTGTTGATTATCATCCTCATCCTTTCCGAACCTGCCTCAGGCGCGAAAGTGAAAGAACTTTTCCTTCCGATAGAGGCTATTACCGCGATATTATCGGTAAATGATTCCGCCCGCATTGAGGGAAAGGAGAGTTTCACTCCCTTCATCGAGCATTTCTCATAGAGCACTTCCAGAAGAGGCTCGATGTTGGTGTAGTCCGAGGTCGAGAGGGAAAGTAGCGTCAGCTCTTTCCAGCCCGAGCGGGCGATCATCGAGGACGCCTGCCTGACAATGTCAGTGATAGGGCGCTCCCTTAAGGGGCGGTAATAATAGCCTGCCTGACAGAACCGGCATCCGCGGTCGCAGCCGCGCATGACCTCCACGGAGACCCTGTCCTGCGTGATCTCCATTAGCGGGACAACGGGCGCGTCGGTATAGTTCTCGGGCTTAAGCATCGCCACAGCTTTTTTTATTCTCGTGCCGCCCGTAAGAAGAGCGGGAACATATATGCTTTCAAGTTGTGAAAGTTCTTTTAAAAGGCCCGTTCTGTCATTTTGTCCCGCTGCTTTTTCAGCATAAAGCTTCAAAAGCTCAGGCAGGCGTTCCTCTCCGTCCCCGATAAGGAACAGGTCAAAAAAGTCCGCGACGGGCTCAGGATTGATGGCGTTGATACCTCCGCCCAGTACAAGAGGTTTCTTTCCTTTTCTGTCTTTCGAGTATAACGGTATGTCCGAAAGCGAGAGTATCTCAAGTATGTTCGTGAAGCACAATTCATAGGGGAGAGTTATTCCCACAAGATCAAACTCCGAAAGCGGGGTTCTGCTCTCCAGACTGAAAAGCGGAAGGTTTTTCTGCCTCAGAAGATCGCAGGCATCCTTTTCAGGTATAAATGCTCTTTCGCATACAATATTGTCGTAACTGTTGAGCACATGGTAGAGGATGTGGAAGCCTTTGTAGGACATTCCGATCTCGTACTTGTCGGGATAGAGAAGCACTATGCTCGTTCTTCCGGCATGCTCTTTTAAAACGGTATTCTTTTCAGCCCCCGAGTACCGCAAAGGCTTATTTACGAACGGCAGAAATTCCGTTTCTATTTTATCGAATAATGTAGTCATAGTCTTATCTAAAGGTTTTCGCCCCGCAGGATCTTTACCGCCTGTTCTCTGTCGGGATGTTTGAAGAAGTAATTACCCGAAACGAGACAGTTCACGCCTCTTTCGGTCAGAAGTCCGCAGGTTTTATCGTTCACTCCGCCGTCAACCTGAATTATGAAGTCTTTTTTCAACCCCCCTCTGAATCTTTCATTGAAGAGGTCGATCTTTTTGAGTACGGAATGAATGAATTTCTGGCCTGAAAATCCCGGATTGACGGTCATGAAAAGTATCATGTCGAGATCTTCGATCACATAATCCAGAAAATCTATTTCTGTAGCGGGATTAATGGCCACGCCGGATTTTACGCCGAGGGAACGGATGAATTGAAGCTGTCTGTGAATGTGCGGGCATGTTTCAGCGTGTACCGAAATTATATCCGCTCCGGCTTTTACGAAATTTTCAATATAGTTCTCCGGATGTTCTATCATAAGATGCACATCGAGCACGAGGTCAGATGCTTTTCTGCAGAATTCCACAACGAAAGGACCGTAAGTAATGTTAGGAACAAAATGTCCGTCCATTATATCGAGATGAAGCCAGTCTGCACCGGAGTCTTTTACGCTTTTTATTTCATCACCCAGGTGAAGAAAATCGGCAGAAAGAAGAGAAGGCGCTATATGTATCATCTGAATTCTCCTTAAATTTGTTAAAAGTTCGTTCCGAGGCTGAAAATATGGATCGGGGCCGACGAAGCCGAATTGAAATCCCATGTCCATGAAACATCGTACCTTAATATGAAATAGCCTGCGTTCATTCTTGTTCCAATCCCCGATGAGAAAATTATATCCTTGAGTCTTCTGTCCTCTCCTTCGGGTTTGACGGTACCTCTGAAATCCGAGTTATTCCATGCGCTGCCCGCATCGGTAAAGAGAACCCCGTCAATTTTTCCCAGGATCATTGGGAACGGGAAACCGAGCACCATGTATCTGACGAAAGGATACCTGAATTCTGCATTAACAAGAGCATATCTGTTGCCGGATTGTTCAAGGAGCCTGTAGCCTCTCATCGGATAAACCCTTGAAGAGTAATATTTGTCAATAAAAGTCTCATAATCGTAATCGTCATTATATTTGTAATTCAGCCAGTTCGAAAAACCACCGAGGTAAAAACTTTGAGGAGTACTTCCTTCGCTCAGTGCCCCTGAAAGCCTGATGGCGATCTGATATTCACCTTTGAGCCTGAAATATTTCCTGTAGTCCATTGCGAATGTTGAAAAATATCCTGTGCTCTCCTCTTTAAGCGTCAGATCGTCTGTTTCCGAACCATATACGGCGTCAAACCTCATCCTCGTGCCGTTTTCAGGTCCGTAATAGCCCCATATCACATTATCGTAAGAATAACCTGCTCCCGTCGTAAAAAGAGTGTTCGTGTGGTCGTGCTCATACTTATCCGCAGGATCGTACCATTTTTCATTTACTATGCTTGTGATATCAAAAGAGGAATCGATCCTGGAGAACCTGCTGAAAGGATATTGCGCAGTAAAATGTATTCCCAGCAGCCTGTCCCTGTACCAGTCGTCAACTTCAGTCTCGATCTCGTCCCAGATGTAGTAATATACAACTTCGTGGCTGATCCCCATGCCTATGTTCGTTCTGTTTTTCAGGTAAAAGTAGTACATTCCAAGATTCGAGTTCAGTATGTCCTGATTGAGATCTGTCGCTATTATGAATCTGTGGTCTGAGAGATAATCCGAAAACTGCAGAAATGTCGAACCTACTACTCCGTAACCCGTGGCATATCCCGCATTAACAGTGATGATATCCGGCGTGAAATGAATCTCGTAGGGTTTTGGCTGCCTGAGCAGTACTCTCTCTTCTTCCGTAATGACTTTTGCGGGCTTGTCGTATAAAAGGTCTTTCCGAAACATGAATTTTCTCAGGTCCGTTTTTGCGAATTCAAAAGTAGAATCGCTTTCCGCCTGTACTTTTGAAAAATCTGTTTCTTCATACCATCTGACCTGAAGAGGTTCTTTTCTTTCTTCGATCAGTTTTTCCACATCATTGATCATGAAAATGTCGTATCCGGCTTTGAAAACTGCGGTAAACGCTATTTTGTTGTCGCTGTAGGAAGCTTGTGAACAGCCTGTCATAAGGTTGGTGAGCCCGGATGACTGTCCCGAAACGAGGTCTTTGTAGTATATGTTCGAGATGCCGGACTCGTCAGAAATATATCCCAGTCTGCCGTCGTCTATCCAGAAAGGCGAGAATTTTCTGAAACTTCCCGAATCCGTGACGGGAGTGATCGTGTCCGAAGCAATGTCAAGAACGAATATGTCTTTAACGTTCAGGTCCCTTTGCATTACATTAGAAAGAGATTTTTTATCGATAGTCAGATCTTCAAGCCTGTCTGAGGAAAATGCTATCTTTGTTCCGTCAGGGGAAAATCTCGGCTCGTTGTCTGAATAAATGTCATCAGTGAGCTTTTTCAGTTCGCCTGTTCCTATAGTGTAAAGGTAGATGTCCGAAAACCCGTCTTTTACGCCAGTAAAACAAATGTGGTCGCCGTCTTTTGACCATTCGGGGTAATACAGTCCGTCCAGCCCGAATTTCACTCTCTTCAGCCTTTTACCTGTTTCAGCTTCATAGATGAAAAGTGCATCCTCATCAGTGCTTTTTGTAAAAAATGCGATATTCCTGCTGTCCGGCGACCATGCAAATCCCGGTCTGAGCCAGTGAAATTCCTCAAAATCTCCTGACGACTGTCCGGAAACGATCTTTCTTACTATCTGACCGTCGAAAGTTCTCATCAGGTATATATCGAAATAGTCAGATTTGTTGCTCAAAAATACGATCTTTTTGCCGTCAGGGCTTATGACGGGAGAATTATTTATGGAATTTCCGTATTCTTCATGATCCGACAGCATAACAGCGACGCTTTTAGGTTCGTCGGTCTGGATCAGAGTGTCCCAGTATTTTGTTTTGAGCCATTTATCCCAGTTCTGCGAAAGGTCCTCGAAATTGGTTCCGAGAGCATCGAGAAAAGCGTCTTCTGTCGATCTGATCATGTTTATCGCCCTGAGTATTTCGCCGATCTTTTTGCTTCCGTACGTATCCGCAATGTATTTAAAAAGAGACTGACCGCCTTTGTATGCCATGTAATTATTAAGATAATAGACGTTACCGATATAATTGTGATAAACCGCATCGCGTACGGTCTGATCTGATTCGCTGTCCCAGCCTCCGCGGCTCTCGTACTCTGCAATGCCCTCAATGAACCAGAGCGGCATATTCATATTTGTCAGGCCCGAAACGATAGACTGGTAATTTCCCTGAAAAAGCATCTGGTTCATTATCGCATGTGTGAGTTCATGATGTATCACATGCCTGAAACCCTCCCAGTTGCCCTCGTAAGGCACGACCACCCTGTTTTTGAAGAATTCGGTAAATCCGCCTACGGATTCTTCGGGGATACCGCCCATTACGTTCGTTTCCTCAAAATGATTGTGCGAGTTGTAAACAATAACATGTATCTTTGACTTGGGAACATACATCAGATCTTTTCTCAGACGCTCAAGAGATTTTTCAGCCATATCAGCGGTAAAATCGGCGAGATGCTCCCCTCCCTGATAAAAATAGATCCTGAAATGGTCCGTCTCAATGAATTTCCAGTCAAAATCGTGATGCTGTACTTTATTCTTACCGAAAGGCAAGAGGAGGGTCGTTATTAAAAGTATGCAGAATATCGGGAAATATCTCATTTTTTTTTCCTGAATTTCACTTAAGATTGTAATATATGTAATCAAATCACTTTTTGCGACGATAAAAAAAAGAATTATTATTTATCTTGAATTTGCCGCTACATTAGTTATATTAACCTTATAAAATATCGCCTGGAGACATTATGGGAATATATTTTGCGAAAGCTTTTCTGCTTATATCAGTAATTATTTGCGCATTTCCTGCCGCCGCTTTAAAAGTGGGAGTGTATGATAATCCGCCCAAGATATTTTTGAACGACAAAGGCGATGTTGACGGTCTCTGGCACGAGATAACTGTAGAAATAGCCCGGAAAGAAAACTGGGAGATCGAATGGGTTTACGGTTCTTGGAATGAAGGACTGCACAGGCTGGAAACCGGCGAGATCGATATTATGCCTGACACGGGAGTTACGCCTGAACGCGAAATTAAATATGTTTTCAATGAGGAAACAGTTTATCTGAGCTGGAACAGGATCTATGCATGGAAAGGTTCGGAGATAAATACTGTTCTTGACCTTGAAGGGAAGAAGATCGCGGGTCTCAGGAACAGTTTTGATCTGGAAGGTCCCGAAGGTTTGAAAAAGCTTTTAAAAGATTTTTCTATTAATGCGTATGTAATAGAGATGAACAGCTATGAAGATATCTTTACAGCACTGAAAAGAAATGAAATAGAAGCCGGGATCGTTGATAAGGATTTCGGGGTATTAAACGAAACTAAATACTCTGTCGCAAAGACTCCGATAATACTTCAGCCCGCGAAGATGCAGTACGCTATGGAAATAAATTCACCGTACTCGAACGATATCATCAATAGGCTCGATGCGAGAATGGTGGAGATGAAAGCCGACAAGAATTCAGTTTACTATAAGGCTTTTGATCACTTTTTTGGAGCGGGACCATATAAGTTTAAAATACCGGGATGGCTTTGGACAATTATTATCGGGCTTTGCACCATAGTAGTGGTTATAATACTCGCGAACCGGTATTTGAGGAACGAGATAAAGAAAAAAATCGGTTCATTGAAGGAGAGTGAGGAAAGTCTGAGGATCACTCTGGAGTCCATCGGTGACGGAGTTATAGCTACAGACCGCAATGGTCTGATCACGATAGTGAACAAGACAGCAGAAAACCTGACGGGATGGAAAGCCTCTGAAGCCTTCGGAAAGAATATAAAAGAAATCTTCAGGATAGTGAACTCAGAAACAAGGAAGGAAGTACTTAATCCCGTCGAATTAGTGATAAAAAACGGAGAAACAGTAGGACTTGCAAATCATACTCTTCTGATCTCAAAGGACGGGAAAGAATATCAGATATCGGACTCGGCGGCACCGATAAAGGATGAAAAAGGCTTTATACACGGAATGATCCTCGTTTTTTCTGATGTTACGGAAAAGTATTCAATAAGGTACAGGGTTGAAGAGAATGAGAGGTTTCTGAACTCTCTTATTTCCAACTTGAACGGAATGGTTTACAGGTGCGTAAACGACGGAAATTGGTCGCTTTCATATTCGACAGTAGGATCTAAGGAAATAACAGGTTATATGCCTGAAGAACTTATCGGCGGCGATCTGAGATATTCAGATCTTGTATTCCCGGAGGATGTGCCTCTGCTCAAGAACACAATAGAAAGGGCTGTTGTTTACAGGCAGCATTTTAATGTTGAATACCGGCTCACTGACCGTAACGGCAAACTGAAATGGGTACTGGAAAAGGGTAAGGGCATATACGACGAGAATGGAGATGTCAGGTTCATAGAGGGATTCGTTACCGATATTACAGTGAGTAAGACAGCAGAAATGGAAATTAGGGAAAAATCAGAAGAGCTTGAAAGAACGAACAGGCTTATGGTGGACAGGGAATTGAAGATGATAGAGCTTAAAAAAGAGATCAACTCTCTTTTGAAAAAATCAGGCAGAGAACTCAAATATACAATTAGCGAATAAGGTGAAAAATGATACAGGAAAATGAAATAATAACATTTTTACTATTTGCTCTGGTAATGATCTTTTATTTTATCAACAGGAACAAACTGTCAGGTTTTCCGGGGAAAAAGTATTTTCTGATCTCGATAATTTTTCTCTTTACAGCCGGGATGTTGACAATAATCGAAGGCTTTTTCTACGAAGAAATATTAAACGCAGCCGAACATATTACCAGATTGATCTCCGCAGTTGCGCTTTTCTTATGGGTCTATTTTTACAATAAAAGAAAAGGGAGTGGGGAATGATCGGTTTTATAGACTTGTTGTGCCTTATGATTATACTTTCTGCAGGTATTATCATTTTGAAAAGAAAAAGTATTGAATTCCCGCCGTTCATAAAAGCTACCGTAATTTACCTCATTATACTTTCTTTTCACCATTTAAGTAATACTCTCGAATGGCTTAAAATATCAGATATTTTTGACCCTTACGAGGATTTTATTGAGCTTTTCGAACCGTACTTTCTCTTTGTAATAATGTATCTTTTCATAGCGGAAAAGGATAAAAGGAACCTTAAATTTTCAGAAGAAAAATACAGACTTCTTGTTGAGAATCAAAATACCCTCGTTGTAAAAATCGATCCCGAAGGCCGTTTTATTTATGTTAGTCCAAGCTACTGTAAAGCATTCGGGAAAAAAGAAGAGGAACTTATAGGACAAAAATATTTGCCTCTTGTTCATGAGGAAGATATTGGAGCGACTTTAAAAGAAATGGAGAAACTTTATAATCCGCCATATAACTGTTATGTTGAACAGAGAGCCATGACCGTTAACGGGTGGAAATGGTTAGGTTGGGCCGACAAGGCGGTATTTGATGAGAACGGTAAGATCATTGAGATAATAGGTGTGGCCAGAGATGTTACAGAAAGAAGGAATAATGAGAATGAGATCAAGAATCTCAAGACCCAGTTCGAGTATGTTCTGGGTGCCACTAATACCGGTTTCGATGTTATAGACGAAGATTACAATGTGATCTATGTGGATCCGATGTGGACAAGAACCCTCGGCGAACATTCGGGAAGAAAATGTTACGAGTATTTTATGGACAGGAAAGAACCCTGTTTATCATGCGGTATTCCTGCTGTTCTTGAAACGGGCAATACGGAAGTAACTGAAGAATATCTTGTCAAAGAA
>JAQVNT010000260.1 GCA_028702975.1 Candidatus Delongbacteria bacterium | reverse complement strand
TGCCTGAATACCGAGCCGTGAAGTACTACGAAAGGAGCTTTTCTGCCTATATGTTCCGAACAGCTCCTGACAAGCCCGATAAGCTCGGCGGCTCCGCTCTCGACTATTTCGCCGGCAACTTTACATCCGTTTTCGGCAGCCGTAAAAACCAACTCGGACGCGGAAGAAATAACTGACCTCGGATCACCTTTGTAAATTATATCGAAAATATCTTCCGTATTCTGAACACCGAAATGCTCTCTGACCATGTCTTCAAGTATAGATACCTGTCCGTAATGATAATGCGATCTGAGCGCTGCTTTAACAGCCTCTTTTCCGAACCAGAATCCGGAACCGGCGTCATCTATCAGATATCCGAACCCTCCCGTTCTGAAAAGATCTCCTTTCTGATCTTTTCCATAGCATATACTTCCCGTTCCGGATATGAGGAGAAGGCCCGGTTTGTCGGCAAAATAAACATTGAGAGCCAGAAGTGCGTCGGAATTTATATTCAGATGATCTATTGAAATATCATATCCCAGAGCGGCTTTTTTGAAAACATTTCTAAACCGCGTTTCATAATCGTCTGAAGAGGTTCCGGCAAAACCGGCAGTGATATGTATAGCTGTTTTGATCCTTAACCTGTCTTTAAGGTTTAGAAAAGCGTCTCTGAACATGATCAGGACATTATCCTCGAATTCGTCACCATTAAGAAGGTTCGAAGGTCCGTAGCTGCCGGAAAACACGATCCTGCCGTCTTTATCAAGTATGCTGATATTCGTTTTTGTTCCGCCTCCGTCTATACCCGCATAAAGAACGGATGGTCCGTAAGCTTTATTTTCCTGGCCGGACGGCAGATCAGTCATTCAAATATCCGCTTATAAATTCGATCTTCTGCATTATAATCATTATTCCCCTTCTCTCAGGCAGCGTTCCCACTATATGATCAAGTTTCCTTATCGTATCGTTAGCTTTTTCGGTCGGCAGAACGACGATGAGGATCTTATGGAACTTCGTACTTTTGTCCGACCATATCTTCCCGAAGAAAGCGCTCTCTTTCATGAATTTCTTTGCGTCGGTCCCTTCTATGATCGAAATATCCCTGTCCTTAAGCTCGGAAAGTATGTCCATGATATCGTGGAATTTCTTTTCGACCTGGCAGAATATCCTCAGCATGGAGTATTCTTCTTTCTGCTTTTTATCCTTACCGGCCGGCAGAGCGTATTTCAAAAATCTCTCTCTAACTGCGACAGAGTTTAGCTGTGAACTTATATCGTCCATAGCGCCGGGCTGTCTTAGAGTGCCTGAAACCTGCGACAGGAAACGGATATGCTGGTTCTTCTTTTTTTCAGGAGCTATTATGAAGACCAGAAACTTTACCGGCTTGCTGTCCATAGCCTCGAACTCTGCTCCGTCGGGATAAATTATTATACCTATTACGAACTCGTCAATGTTAGGAAGCGCGCAGTGCGGTATGGCGATGTTGTTGCCGAACCCTGTGCTGCCTAATTCTTCCCTGTCCCTCAGCTTTCTTAATATCTCAGTCTTGGAATGAACTCCGGGGCCGGTACTTCTCAGCACAAGCTCGGCTATCTGGTTCAGTACCTCGTCTTTTGTGTGATGTCCCGAAATAATTTCAATGAGTTCCGGCTTAATATAATCGGATATGTCCATAGGATCTCCATTAATTCTTCTTCATGAAATCTAAACAAATCAGGGCGGTTCTTCAAGTGGTTTAATCGATATTTTAATAAAAAAACATTAGAGATTATCAGAATTTATGGTTATTATTGGCTGTTAATAAAAAAGGTGGATCAAAAAATGAAAATTCTTCTGGCTACTCATAACAAAAACAAGATCGTAGAGATAACAAAAGCTCTTGAAGGCTGCGGATTTGAAATACTCTCTCTGAACGATAAACCTGACCTTCCGGATGTTATTGAGGACGGAGACACTCTCGAGCACAATTCACTTAAGAAAGCGCGGGAGATACACGAACATTCCGGAATAATGACACTTGCCGACGATACCGGGCTCGAGGTCGATTACCTTAACGGAGAACCGGGCGTTTATTCTGCCAGATGGGCGGGAGAAGGCTGCACTTATGACGACAACAACAGAAAGATGCTGAAAGAACTCGATGGTGTAGCCGATGAGAAGAGAAACGCTGAGTTCAGGTGCGTGATCACTCTCTACGGCGAAGGTATTCTTAAAACAGCGGACGGCGTGCTGAAGGGAAGGATCATAAAGGAGCCGAGAGGGGTAAAAGGTTTCGGGTACGACCCAATATTCATGCCTGACGGATACGATATTACTCTTGCGGAGATGCCGCTTGAAGAAAAAAATCTGATCAGCCACAGGGGTAAAGCGGTCAAACGGATGGTCGAAATAATTAAAGAAATGAAAAAGGCGGATTGAACCGCCTTTTTTTTAGTACCAGCTTCCGCTGTATAATCTCTGATGATCTTCTTCGGTAAGTACTTTCGGCTTGATTATCCTCGCCGGAATTACAGGATTGGCCGCTTTCCATTCAGCTTCCCTTTTTTTCTTCAAAAATCCGTCTGCCACATTCGGAAAAAGTTCAATAAGAAGCTCTTCTTTATAATCCTTAGCAAGCTTGACCCAGCCGAATTCCTTAAGTACCGGATTCGGCTGCTTTTTATATACGCTTGTGTCATAAGGTATTTCTTCGGGACTGCCGCAGATCTCTTCCCTGAACTCCGGATCGATCGGGAAAGGAGTTTTCCCGTACTGACCCATGACCAGGTTCACGAACTGGTTAGTCAGGGTCGTGTATTCAGGCTTTCCGTTCTGCTCGTCCAGCGCCAGATTAACTGCCTGGGTTCCAACGATCTGACTGGTCGGAGTAACAAGCGGCGGACAGCCTGAATCAAGCCTGCACTTGGGCACAAGATGCAGTGCTCTGTCCATCAGGTGGTCCAGTTTCAGCTGCTTGAGCTGAGCGACCATGTTCGTGTACATCCCGCCCGGGATCTCGGCCCTCTTTACCTGCTCGTTAGGCTCCGGGAAGTTGAAATATTTTGTTATCGCCTGAGTATGAACAAGCAGTTCATCCACATTGCCGCTG
>JAQVNT010000259.1 GCA_028702975.1 Candidatus Delongbacteria bacterium | reverse complement strand
ACCCTGGCGCACGCGGTACATCCTATACATTTTTCGTTGATCATGTATGTAATGAGCTGCTTGCAGGACTTTGCGGGGCATTTTTTGTCTCTTATATGAGCTTCATATTCGTGTCTGAAATATTTAATGGTCGTGAGTACGGGATTCGGGGCCGTCTGTCCCAGTCCGCAGAGTGAGGAATCTTTTATCTGCGCGGCAAGCTCCTGAAGTTTTTCAATGTCGCCTTCCTCACCTTTTCCTTCAGTTATCCTCGTAAGTATCTCGAGCATCCTCTTTGTACCTATTCTGCAGAAAGTGCATTTTCCGCAGCTTTCTTTCTGCGTGAAGTTCAGAAAAAATCTGGCGACATCTACCATACAGGTCGTCTCGTCCATTACCACCATGCCGCCTGAACCCATTATAGCGCCTGTGGCGTTAACAGAGTCGTAATCGACGATAGTGTCTCCCAGTTCGGCAGGGATACAGCCTCCGGAAGGCCCCCCCATCTGAACGGCTTTGAATTTTTTACCTTCCTTGATCCCGCCGCCGAGCTTGAATATGACATCATTTATCGTTATTCCCATAGGAACTTCGACAAGGCCCGAATTTCTGATCTTGCCTGCCAGAGCGAATACTTTTGTTCCTTTGGATTTTTCGGTTCCGTATTTTGCATATTCGGCGGCTCCGTGAAGGATTATCCAGGCTATGTTCGCATAGGTCTCGACATTGTTTATGTTAGTCGGCTTGCCCCACAGCCCTGCCTCAGCCGGGAACGGCGGTCTTTTGTTCGGCATGCCTCTCTTACCCTCGACCGAGGCTATAAGCGCAGTCTCCTCCCCGCAGACGAAAGCTCCCGCGCCTTCTTTTACATAAAGATCGAAATTGAAACCCTCTTTTCCGAGTATGTTCTTACCGAGATAATTTCTTTTTCTGGCCTGTTCGAGTGCCAGATTGAGTCTCTTGACGGCAAGAGGGTATTCGGCGCGGCAGTAAATGACCCCGCCGGTCGCATTTATAGCGTAAGCAGCGATTATCATTCCTTCTATTATAGAGTGCGGGTCGCCTTCCAGCACCGATCTGTCCATGAAAGCTCCCGGATCTCCCTCGTCAGCGTTGCAGATCACATATTTTTCATCGCTTTTATATCCTCTGGCGAATTTCCATTTCATTCCTGTCGGAAATCCTCCTCCTCCTCTTCCTCTCAGCCCTGAATCGAGCACGGTTTTTATAACATCGTCTTCCGATATATTATTCTCGAGTATCTTTTTTATACTCTTATAGCCGTCCCTGCTCTCATATTCATCTATAGACTCAGGATTCATCATCCCGCAGTTCCTCAGAACTATCTTAACCTGATTGTCAACGAAATCCTGCTCCTTACCGCCGATCTTGTCCGAGTATTCGACCAGCTCAGTGACGACCTGATTGTTCTTCACATGCTTTTCTATGATCTCTTCGGCTCTTTTGTCGTCTATTTCGCCGTAAAGATAAGTGCCTGTACCGTCTGTAACTTCAACCAGCGGTTCTTTATAGCACATTCCTATACAGCTCGTCTTCCCAAGTTCAAAAAGACCTCCTTCAGCCTCGTTAATCTCAAGAAGTCTCTGATAAACCTTGCCGGCCCCCGCCGCTATTCCGCAGCTTCCGAGACCGACAACAACCTTAACTTTATCCATAATTTATCCCTTCTTTTGATTAAATATTATCGTTCTTTTTAATCTCTCTGACTATTTTTACGGCCTTTTCCCCTGAAAGCTTCCCGTAGGTTTCGCCGTCGATCATCATCACTGGAGCGAGAGAGCAGCAGCCCAGGCACGCGACCGATTCAAGAGTGAAAAGCCTGTCATCTGTTGTTTTTCCGTCTTCAACACCGAGTTCGTTCATCAGTGCTGTAGTGATCCCGTCGGCGTTCTGGACATGGCAGGCCGTTCCGTGGCAGACTTTTATTATATGCTTACCGACCGGATAAAGCCTGAACTGCGAGTAAAATGTTATCACGCCGAAAATATCGCTTTCGCTCATTCCGGTTTCCGCCGATATCAAATGTATGGAAGACTTGGGGATATAACCGAATATTTCCTGTACACCCTGAAGTATCGGTATCATGCTCCCTTTTTTTGAAGCGTATTTTTTGATCAGGCTTTCTATCCTGGTCAGATCCGCCTCTTCATCAGGAAGAAAACTCTTTCTTTCGGGGTTTTTCCTTATGATCCTCATTTTACCATCCTATATTAATTGAACTTTAATTTATAACGCAAATACTGTCATACCGTAACGACACCGTCTCCTGTCATTCCGTTCACTTTCACCTTCAGATCTTTATCCAGCCTTACATGTCTTAAAAGTTCGTTCTCATACACTGCGGGGACTGAATTCAGATATTCAATATCTATCGAGCCCTGTTTTAAATATGGATTGACGGTGAAGTATATTACCTTCAAAAGAGTGATGTTCTGGAAAAAATGGGAACCCTGGCTCGGGTCAATGTGAAAATCCTTTAATCCGTGTTCCACGATCACTTTAGCCTGAGATATCTGTGCCCATTTTACGGGAATACCGAGCCAGTGATCCGAACTTCCCCACCTTCCGAAGCCGATTAGTATGTATTTCCTGTTCATTTCCATCAGCATCGAATTGAATTTGCCTATCTCAGAGGCGATTTTTTTAGTGTTCTTGGCATCAAACCTGTCGGGTTTTACGAACAGTATATCGCTGACTTCATCCGACATTCCGTTCCCTAGAGCAAACTCTGTTGTAACGATATTATCCGGATCGCTGATCTCTTTTTCGGTAATCTCTATCTTTTCATCCGAAACTACCATCGGTCTGACCTGCAGAAGCCCGAATCTGCCTTCTGCATTATACCCTTCACCGGATATCGTAATTGCGAATTCGATCTCGACAGGAGTATTGAATTTATTTTCACAAACTTTTAAAAGATCTTTTACCATGTCGTTCACGGGAAGAAGTTCCAGATTTAATAGAGGCGCAAAATTTATGACCCTGGGCCCGTCGGTACCTGTTCCCGGGGTTATCCTGCCGGAATCAGTTACGGTTGAAGCGCTCATTCCCAGTGACGAATCCTCTTCCGCT
>JAQVNT010000258.1 GCA_028702975.1 Candidatus Delongbacteria bacterium | reverse complement strand
TGCAGACGAGAAGCGGCTTATCATTCAAGAGATCCTCAGGTTCTTTCGAATCTAACACTATCAGATTACGGTAAAGTGATATTCGGAATACTTTTCCTTCTCGGCACGATCTTCTTGTCGATAAATTCCGACTGGACATTCTTTGCGGATCTGTTGAGTACATACTAACTTGAATTATGCAAAAGGGATGATATAAGATGAAAAAAGAAATACCAATATTGCTGGGTCTGATCGTGGGTATCCTGTGGTACGGAGAATTCTTTATTGCCGGAATGTTCCAGGAGAATCAGAAGCTTTTCTTTGCGAACGGAATGAAGATCGCGGGAGTAATCGGGATCATGGTGGGGGTGTACTCTGTTGCAAGGCAGAATTATTATAAGATCAAGTACAATAATGAAAGATATTACGCGATCCTGAGAGTTTTCATGATCTTTTTAATGATCTTTCTGGGAATTACAAGCGGTACTTCACCGGGAACGCCTTTCAGCTCTATGTTCATGAGTGTATATGTACCCTTTCAGGCTACGGTCTTCTCACTTCTGGCGTTTTATATAGCTTCTGCAGCGTACAGATCTTTTAAAGCTAAATCTGTCGAGTCGGGTGTGCTTCTGGCTGCTTCCATTATTGTCATGCTAAGCAAGATCCCTATCGGTCAGGAGATCTGGAGTCAGATACCCGTTATGGGTGAATGGATAATGGACGCACCGTCAAGTGCGGGAAGAAGAGCCATCATTTTCGGCGGCTACTTAGGATCGATAACGATGATGATAAGGATCTTTTTCGGACTGGAAAGATCACACCTGTCAGAATAATTAAAACTTAAAGGTATTAAAATGAATACTATACTTGAAAAACTTAAGAAGATAGACAGGAGGGTGATATACCTGCTTGTAATGCTTTCTATAATAATACCGCTTCTGCCCGGATTCGACTTTCTTATATTTCCGGTTTCACCAACAAAAGAAACTAAGGCGATATTTGATGAGATCGAAAATCTGAATGAGGGTGACGCAGTTTTTGTTGACTGGGCATTCGATCCCAGCTCTAAGGCCGAGCTTCTTCCGATGTTCGAAGCTTTTTTCAAACACTGTCTAAAGAAAAAAGTTAAGGTTTTTATCTATTACGCTACTATAAACGGGATCAATCTAGGTAAGGAAACCGTCAAGAAAATTACAGCGATGGAAGAATTCAGCGGGAGCAGGGAAGGAGTGGATTACATAAACATGGAGTATGTTCCGATCAATGCTGATATAAGAATATTCAATATGGATGTGGATTTTAAAGGCACATATAAAAAGGAAGGCAAGATATTCGAAGGAGTAGAGACTCTTAGGGATCTAAAATATATATTCGGACTCTCGGGGTCGGCATATCACGCTACTTTCGTTGACATGCAGATCAGGTTCAATTATAAATTCGGGATAGCCGTTACTGCGGTTATGGGACCTGATTATGTTCCTTATCTCCAGACAGGCCAGATCATTGGTATGGCTAACGGGTTAAGAGGCGCGGCTGAATACGAAAGGCTTGTGAGTGACAAGTATGAAAAGAGCTATTACGGGAGCGCAACAAAAGGAATGTCTTCCCTGACTTTCTCGCATCTTGTGATCTTCGGGTTCGTGATAGTGGGAAATATTGTTTATTATATGGATAAAAGGAAGAGAGGTTAATATGGATATCAAAGCTTTACTGGACAATATTTTCTTAAATGACATGTTCGTTTCCTGGATACCTGTTCTTGCAACAATAATGATATTGTCATTTCTATACAGAGACAATCCTTTGTATAAAATAGGCGAGAACATATTTATCGGGGTAGCTCTGGGTTACGGATGGATACTGTCATGGGAATACATAGTAGATCCTTTCTTTATAATGCCGGTCAAGGATATGTTCGTCGAATTCCATTTCTGGGACATAACATACATTCTGTGGTTCCTACTTGCACTTACGATGTTTTTCCGTTTCTCAAGAAAAAATGCATGGGTGGCTAATTACTATTTCGGTTTTCTTTTCGGTTATATGGCGGGATACTATATTCCAATCGCCATACAGAATATCTTAAGGCAGAGTACAGACCTTATGAAACCGATAAACCAGGGATCGTTCTTTGAATCGTCCAAGTGGTTCGTTATAATTTTTGGTACTTTTGCTGCTCTGATGTATTTTTTCTTTTCAAAACCCCACAGGGGGCTGCTGGGTAAGACTGCCCGTGTCGGTATTGTTGTAATGATGATCTTCTTCGGCGCCGCTTTCGGCTCGACGGTCATGGGAAGGGTGTCGCTTTTCATAGACAGAGCGCTTCTTCTGGTCGAGTTTCCCATGCAATCAATAGTTTGTACAATAGCTGTTATAATCTATATGATCATCTACTTCAAGTTCATCAAGAAGGAAAAACTCCACGACGACGAGAGTTTTATATAGAATGAAAAAGGCAGCCTTGAGCTGCCTTTTTTACTTAATTAAGGCTGATTATTTCTGACTGATTCAGAGCTTTATTATAAAAACTTATCTCGTCAATTACACCGTTGAAGTTAGTGAATCTGTCGTTTCTCTCTCTTGTAGTTGCGATCAGAATCGGGTTTGAATTAATAACAGGATAATTTGTTCTTATGTTATCCTGAGCTATCAGTTGCCCGTCAAGATAAGAAAATATCTTGCCGTTAGCTCTGTCAATTACACCCGTATAATTATACCATATACCTGGTTTTACTGTATTTCTAGGAATGTTCAGGTGCTGCTGCCCCAGACGGTCAGCTCCTGCTAGATGAAGTTCGCCGAATGTTGTTATCCATAATGAGAAGGTTCTCTCGTTGGTAGGTTTATTTTTACTGTCGTATTTGGTTTCTCCTTTATATATGATGGGAGAGAAATGGCTCCGTTGAGCTTTTAACATAAATTTAATATTAATGGTGATGGCTTTAGATCCGTTTATAAGATCAGGACGATCAATCAATATTTCATCATCTATCCCGTCAAAATAATAAGCGCTGTTGGGATTGCCGAACCTGTCCTCCGTCAGAGTCGCACCGTGCACGGCTCCATGGTTTCCGTTGCCGCTGGCATCGTTCGCGTTGCCGCTGAAAGG
>JAQVNT010000257.1 GCA_028702975.1 Candidatus Delongbacteria bacterium | reverse complement strand
GCCATACCTCAAAGTGAAGGCTTCAGCGAAGCGGTAGTTCACGCAATGTATTCTTTCAGGTTCTAGGATCATCTTTCTTTGCATAAGCAGGAATTCTGAGGAATGAACGAAACAGTATCTCCTCTCTTTAAACCTGCAAAAATATTTTTACTGCCTATGATCGAGCATAGTTTTCCGTCAGGGCCGCACAGAAGCATTTTGCCTACATCCATATCTGATACTCTGGTAAGGAATGCGGGATCACCTTCAATTATATTGTTTCTCATCCAGTTGTCGAACCTGAACCTGTTACCTTTTCTAACAGGGATAATAAGATCAGAAATTATGCGGAATTTATTTTCTGCTGTACTGCGGGCAGACATCTTTATAAAAAGGTATGAGAAATTCAGCTGCCTGTGATCAAGGCCTGTGATCCTGTCGACAAAAGCAGCCTGATCAGGTACTCTCCACGGTGAGGAGAACCAGCACCAGTCCTGTCTGTCGCATTCAGATGAGAGCGGGCATAATCCCGAATGAGTGCAGGGCGAGACTATGCTGAAAGTGTATCCGGCGCCGCTGATAAGGTCATTTCTGAGAGAAGAAAGTGCTTTCGAATGAACTTCCTGTCCCGGTTCAGTTATCAGCATAAGCCCCCTTGAAAGAGAAAGGAGATCCTCCAGGTTGGAAAGTCTGTGCTGCTCAGGGATCTCGTTAAAGACATTGGCGCACAGTATTATATCGCACTTTCGCTCTGCTTTCAGAGGAGATGTGAAATTTTCATGTAGGAATTCCGGTCCCGACGGGAAACCCGCCCTGATCATATCAAGCCCGGTCGAGATCATATTAGAAGATCTTTCAACAGTAATAAATATGATCTTTTTCGACCTCAGATCAACTCCGGAATGATCAAGGACAAGAAGAAGCGCAAAAGTAGCGCTCATCGGACCGGCCCCGAAATCCATGATAACGAACTCCTCTCCCGCATTCTCAAAACTACTGACGATCTCTTTCTGATTCTGCTTCTGCATGAGTATGGAGTAAATTCTCTGGATATTGGGAAGATAGAAAGAGGAAATATAGGCGTTGATGAACTTCTTAGTGTCGGAGTACTTTCTTCTGAAATCCTCCCTGTTCTCGTTGAAGGACATCCATAATTTCTTGATCCTGTCCCTCAGCTTATCTGTTTCTGATCTTTTCTTTAGAGGATCCAGCTTATCAGGATCATTTGAGCCGAAAACCGCACTCTGCCAGAAAGATAAAAAGGCGTTTTTATCGAAATACCGGTATTTTTCGTAGCTGTTGAATGAGGGCATATATTTATCCTTTAGATTTTTGCGCAATATACGATTAATTTAT
The DNA here is from genome assembly GCA_028702975.1 of Candidatus Delongbacteria bacterium. Lineage (GTDB taxonomy): Bacteria > UBA4055 > UBA4055 > UBA4055 > UBA4055 > UBA4055. The sequence continues at coordinate 1,757 of JAQVNT010000257.1, read as the reverse complement.
CTGAATAGATATTAAAATTTGTCTAAAAATATTTCTGAATATGACTTGACTTTGAACTTCAATATACTTATAATTTAACCGTTACATCAGACTGCTAAAAATACAGCTCCTAATTTTAGGTAAATCAAAATGAAAATGCCCCCGGAAAAAGAAATAATTCGTTTAGTAAGAAATGTTTTTGAAATTGAGATCGATGAGCTGAAGAAAGTTTCTTCAAATGTCGATGCTGAATACCATAAAGCAATCCAATTAATACTCGAGTGTAACGGAAAAGTCATTATATCAGGTATGGGTAAATCCGGACTGATAGGAAGGAAAATAGCCGCAACTTTGTGCTCCACAGGTACCCTCGCTATATATATGCATCCTGCTGAAGCCCTTCACGGCGATCTCGGCGTGGTCGAGGAGCGTGACATAATCATTATACTGGGAAAAAGCGGAGAATCAGACGAGATAGTCGCGATGCTGCCTGTTATCAAGAAAAAAGGATGCAGGATCATTGCTATTACCGGAAATGTGAACTCAACTCTCGCAAAAAATTCCCATGCCGTACTTAATGCCTATGTGGAAAAAGAAGCCTGCCCGTTGAATCTTGCTCCCACATCGAGCTCAACAGCCGCTCTTGTTATCGGAGATGCGGTATCAACGGTACTTTCACAGCTCAAAGAATTCAGGGAAGAGGATTTCGCCATGTCACATCCCGGCGGAACATTAGGTAAAAGACTTCTGCTTAAAGTATCGGATTTTGTCCACCCGGTCAAAGATATCGCGGTATGTGAAGAAGGTACAAAATTCAGAGAAATACTAATCAAAATGAGCGACAAAAACCTTGGAGCCGCAATGATAGTTCATAAGGGCAGCCTTAAAGGGATCATCAGCGACGGGGATATAAAGAGGATCCTCACAAAACACGGAGATATTGAAGAACTTACCGCAAAAGAAATAATGACTCCGAACCCCAAGACGATCGAGTATGAAACACTGGCCTACGATGCCCTGAAGGTCATGAGGTCCAGCGGCAGCTTCAGCGTTATGCCGGTACTCAAAGGATCGAAACTGGCGGGATTGATCAAACTGCATGATCTGTTGAAATCAGGATTATAAATAAATTCAGGTAATGAAGAAAAAGAACTCAGACACACTCACCCCCATGATGATGCAATACCAGGAGATCAAGAACAGAAATCCCGGGCATGTTTTGTTTTACAGGCTGGGCGACTTTTACGAAATGTTCTTTGAAGACGCAAAAACAGCGAGCAAAGTTCTCAACCTGACCCTTACAACAAGGGGAAAACATATGGGGATCGAGATCCCTCTGGCGGGATTTCCGCACCATCAGCTTAATAACTACCTCTCAAAGATGGTTAAAGCCGGATATAAAGTGGCCGTATGCGATCAGACTGAGAATCCCAAGTATGCAAAAGGAATAGTTAAAAGAGATATTACCGATATTATAACTGCCGGTACAGCTATATCCGACGAAATGATAGATAAGAACTCGAATAATTATATAGCCTGCATCAGTTATGAAGAAGGCAAGAATCCAGGATTTGCGGCTGCGGATATTTCAACGGGTGAATTTATCGCATGTGATCCTGATAACGAAACGGCTCTAAAAGAATTGATCATGATGTTCGATCCTTCAGAACTGCTGGTTCCGTCTTCACTGCAGGCGGATCACGACGACCACAGAAGAACGGTGACGGGGATAAGCGATCACAAATTCATTCCGGAAATATCAACATCACTCTTAAAGG
>JAQVNT010000256.1 GCA_028702975.1 Candidatus Delongbacteria bacterium | reverse complement strand
GTAAACTTGGCACTTTGAGCCTGGGAAAGAGAGAATAAACCTATGAGGATAAGATTGAATAATAATTTTTTCATACTTAGCTTTTCGTTATTTAAACATACGCGGTTTCATCTTTATAACCTGACTCTTCGAACCCTTTCCTTCTTAAGATACAGCTGTCGCAGTGTCCGCAGGCTTTTCCAAGAACAGGCTCGTAGCATGATATCGTCTTTGAGTAATCGACGCCGAGATCTTTCCCCGTTCTTATTATTTCAGCTTTGGTCATGCTGATGAGCGGTGCTTCGATAATTAATTTGATCCCTTTCTCGACCGAACTTTTTAGCGCAAGGTCAGCGACTTTCTGATATGCCGCGATATACTCGGGTCTGCAGTCGGGATAGCCTGAATAATCCAGGCTGTTAACACCTATAAAAATCGCTTCGGCTCCGATCGTTTCCGCATAGGCCAGCGCGTAGCTTAAAAAAACAGTATTCCTGGCGGGAACATAAGAATCAGGTATTTTCGTTGAGTCATAGCTGTCTTTTTTAACTTTAATATTGTGATCTGTGAGGGATGAAGTCCTGAAGAATTCTCTGTCGAGATGCGCTATCTTGTGTTCTGATGCTCCGAATTTTTCGGCATTGTAAGATGCAAGTTCCAGCTCAATCGAATGCTTCTGGCCGTAATCGAAAGAAAGCGCATAAACCTCGAACCCTCTGTCTTTGGCAATAGCCAGACAGGTGGTCGAATCAAGTCCCCCGGAAAGAAGTACTACGGCCTTTTTCAAAGTACCTCCTACAGTTCGCCCTCGGCCTTCAACAGAAGATGTATCTTAACCGTCATTTTCTTTTTATCAGTATTGTCGGGGAGATCATACATGTATGCTTCACCATAAAATATCTTCGTTCCGGCCGATGCTAGAAAAATGTTGAAGAGCGATATTTCTTCCTGCGTCAGTACAACTGTGAAAGACTGATCGAAATCCGCCTGAGAGTAATCGTATTCTTTTACGAATAGAACTTCACCGGCAGCGCTGTTCTTCTTCATCGTGATCCTAATCTTTCCTGCCAGATCCGCAGGTTCTGCGTAGGTTACAGTATATTTTGCTTCCATGAACTTGAAATCTTTGATCTTATCCTTGTATTCCTGATATACCGAGCTCGAGTCCAGGTCGAAGATCTCGCTTGAAGTGATAGTAGTGCTGTATGACGAATCCGTCATAACGACCGTAAAAGGAACGTTTACGGAAAAATCCTCGAACTGATCGCAGCCTGTCATAAAGAATAGCGCTGTTACTGCAGAAGCAAGGACCAAAATTTTAACAATCTTCATTTTTTTCTCCTCATTAAGATTTAAAATTCAAAACTCATACCTGTTGATACGACGGACTGTGAATTGTAGGTATAGTCCGCGTTCAGTACGAAGAAACCGAGCCTGAGCGATGTCCCTGCTGTTATTCCGAAGCTGTTGTCTCCTTTGATTGTCAGGCTGACATCCTTGGCTTCCCTAAGTTCCGGATCGGCGTTGTCTGGGTCTCCAGCTATTGAATAATTCGCGTCAACCCGGGTAGACTGGAATCCGGTTCCGCCGTAAATTGTGAAAAGTCCGAATTTCCTGCTCGCTATAAGATTTATGACGAAATTATCAAAATCGAGCTGATCCGAGAATTTCATTTTCCCGATACCGAACTGAACCGCGCCGTCGAAGGGCAGTTTTTTAAAATATCTTGTAACCTCGTGCTTGATCGCGAACGAATAGAAGTAAAACTCCTCTCTCTCTGTACCTATTTTTTGGGTAGGAATGAATTTGGCGGACAGCTCTGTTCCCTTCCAAGCCAGCGTCATCTGTGGAAAACCCATTGGAAGATTATCCACTTCAAAACCGCCCGGGTAAGACACAAAACCTCCTGTTCCGTAAGCGTAACCGGGATCTCCGCCGTAAACAGTACTCGTAGATCCGGAAGTGTAGCCGGCCGGAAGATAAGGCATAAAGCTTTTCTGATCCTCCGGAATGAAGATGATCAGCGCTCTCATGGAAAATCCGCCGGATATTTTTTCTGATACTTCTGCAGTATGGTACATCCCTGAATTGAGACCGACCCCGAGAGAAGTAACCAGAGGTTTTATATACTCTTCTACATTCTTCTTGGACATAAAAGAAAGAACTTCGTCTACACCGGCCGTTAAATACTGAAAACCAGGTGCGGCTGTTATTATAAGTATGATTATCAATTTCTTCATTTTCTGATCCTCATAATTTTTGTTTTTAAGTTAAAGATAAATATTCACAAAATCAAGTCATATATATTTGTTTATTTTCTTGCTACAGAAAATATATTGTTGTGCCCCCTTACGATGAATTTATTCATTTCGAGCATGAAGAGCTTGCTCATTAGCAGTCCGGTATCCAGACAAAGCTCATCCGACAGTTCGTCGATACTCTTTGAGTCTTCAATGAGCAGACTGAATATTTTTTCTTCAATGTCGTCTGTGAACGATATCAGTTTTTCCTCGACCGCCCTGACTTTATCCGAAGTTCTGTTCTTTACACGGTCGGGCATCTCATCTATAATATCATCGACGCACATGACAAGTTTCGCCTGACCTGTTTTTATAAGATTATTTCCACCTTCGAACTTCGGCCTGAATATCTCGTTCGGTATTGCGAACACCTCTCTGCCCTGCTCGAGCGCAAAGTTTGCCGTTATAAGCGAGCCTGAATCTTTTTTTGCTTCCCCGATCAGTACGCCCAGGCTTATTCCGCTTATAACGCGGTTCCTTGCGGGAAAAGTGTAGGTCGTCGGTTTCGTGCCAATCAGGAAAGGTGAAAAAACTGCTCCTCCCGACTCGGCTATAGACCTCCGCACAGCCCTGCTTTCCAGATTAACCCCGCAGTCAATGCCTGAGCCCAGAACCGCGACCGTCCTTTTTCCCGCCTCCAGCGCGCCCTTGTGCGCGACCGTGTCCGCCCCCATCGCCAGCCCGCTGACGATAACATATCCAGCCTGCGCGAGTTCCCTTGAAAGCCTGCCTATCGTCAGCGCTCCGGACTTCGTCACGGCCCTTGAGCCCACTACGGCTACGGATATGTCGTCCTTTTCACTCAGCACACCTTCGTAG
>JAQVNT010000021.1 GCA_028702975.1 Candidatus Delongbacteria bacterium | reverse complement strand
ATGGTCTTTAAGCCTATTCCTTAAAAATTCGATCCATATTGAAGTGTCGGCAATGATCATTTCCTGTTAAGATCCCTTAACTCTTCGGCTCCGTATTTGAAATCAAGAGGACTCTCGGCTACCTGCAAGTTAAGTTCTTTTATCTTCTGCATTCTGAGCCATTCTGTTAAAGCAGTCTTAAGAGATTCAGTAATATTTTTCGCTTTCGTCTTTGCCATGACTTCTTCAATAAGCTTATCTTGTATTATCGCTGTTACCTTCATAGAAACAATATACGATAAGGCATCGTATAAGTCAAGTGGAAAATAAAAAAACCGCAGTGATCTGCGGCTTTTTGCGGGAGATGAGGGACTCGAACCCCCGACAAACTGGTTAACAGCCAGTTGCTCTACCGACTGAGCTAAGCTCCCGTCTTTTGACAAGCGCTAAATATACCAAATCGCAAAATAGTTGTCAACTGAAATTTTACTGATTTTCCTGTTTCGAGACCCTTTCCTTGAACCCTCCCCATCCGAGCTTTTCGCGCAGTAGATGGTAGTAGTCGCTGTCGTGGAATTTAATAAATTTGGATGTGATAGGTGCTTTCTTTACAGAAATAACCGAGCCTGACGGGATCGTAAGACTTTCCTGACCGTCGCTTGAGAGCATGATCTCTTTATAGTTGCTTTCTGCGGTAATGGATATGACCGAGTCGTCGGGAACAACTATGGGCCTCATCGCAAGTGCGTGCGGGGACATGGCCGTGATCACGAAAGCCGGCACGCCCGGCTGGAGTATCGGCCCGTGAGCCGACATGTTGTATGCAGTCGAGCCTGTGGGTGTGGATATTATGACTCCGTCCGAAGTGTAGGTCGTGAAGAATTTCCCGTTTATGCTTACCGCGGCTTTAAGTACCCTCTGCGAATAGCCTCTGTCGAGAACAATATCATTGAGCGCATACATCTTCCTTCCGCCGGTTTCGGCCTCGAGCATTATCCTTTCCTCGATAAAATATTCACCCTTTTCGATCATGAGTATCCTGTCAGATATCTCGTTCTCCTTGACATCCGCAAGAAATCCGAGTTTGCCGTAGTTCACTCCAAGGAAAGGTTTTGAGAGTTCAGCCGCAAAATGTGCGGTCTCCAGCATCGATCCGTCCCCGCCGAGAACAATTATGACATCGGACTCTTCGATCAGAACTTTTTTTTCTTTTACTGGAAATGATAATTGTGAAGTATAATCGCTGTTTTTATTTATAATAAAATCTAGTCCTGTTCTTTTGAGTTCGGTAAAAAAAGTCTTCAAATTTTCAGCGCTGTGATCGCTTTTAAGATTGTCGATTATACCGTATTTCATCGTTCAGCCCTCGAATATTTACTATAATTTAATCAAGTTTTTCCCAAAATGAAAGTGCTTATATTTCATTTGGTTTTGGCTCGCTTTTTTGTTATATTATAAGGTTGTTTAACTTGCAGGGGAGAAGATCATCACAGGTAAATCATTAAAATCTATAGCACTGATCCTCCTTGTTCTAAATGTTCTTTCCGCAGAAGTCTTCAGACTGCCGGATAAAATTATTTTCGCCGGAAAAGAAGTTCCTCTTGAAAAATATGATGTGAGAGAAAGATTGCAGAAGGCTTTTAATATCTTCACGCATGACAGGAGGGGTTTTTTCCAGAACCTCATAGATGTTCAGAACGGTTATCTGCCTCAGGCAAAAAGAATCCTGTCGGAATTCGGCGTACATCCCGATCTTGCGTACATAATACCGGTCGAATCCGAGTTCAACCCGAGAGCGCTTTCGCCTGCTCAGGCCTCCGGATTGTGGCAGCTCATGCCCGCAACAGGAAAAATGTACGGTCTCAGGGTGGACAGCTTTATAGACGAAAGGAACCATCCCGAAAAGTCCGCCATGGCTGCTGCTGAACACTTACGAATGCTGTCGGATATATTCCCCGATGACCCTTTCCTTGTTCTGGCGGCATACAATAACGGAGATTACAATGTCAGGACTACCCTTGAGAATCAGAAAAGCGGGGACTTCTGGTCATCCCGTTCAAACAGCGAAACCGAGCTCTATGTGGAAAAGATCATCATTTATAAACTTTTACTTTCAGATCCGGAAACCTTCGGTTTTTCAGAAAATGAATTTGAAGCTGCATTTGATCACGAGACCTGCACGATAGTAGTGGGTTCTCAAGACCTTCCGTTCTCAAAGATCTGCGAATTGGCGGGCATATCCTACAGAGAGCTTTACAAAAACAATCCGCACATTAATTTCGGAAGCTACAAAGACGGCGGTAGCATAAGTAAATATACTTCAGCTGAATTGATCCTCCCTGAGGGAAGGTCATACAGGCTGATCTCCGATCTCAAAGAAAACAACTACCTTGCAGGATCGGATACAGATACTTCACAAAGCGGGATGAACATATTAGAAGATATTTATGAGGTAAAATTCAATGACAATATAGAAAGCATAGCTTTCAGATTCAGGACGGACTGGAGAAAGATCGCCGAAATTAACGATCTTAAGATCATCATACTTTCTTCGGGAACGGAAACGGCGGAAGTGACAGCAGGCCAGAAATTGAGAATAATAAGATGAGAACATCCAAGGAAGACTTCGACAGACTTTTTGCGTCAGCAGGAGCAGCAAGAGAAAATGCCTGCGCATTCTATTCGAAATTCAAGGTAGGCGCGGCGGTCTTAACGAATAATGGCGATATCTATTCCGGCTGTAATATCGAATCTTCATCCTACGGACTGACCATGTGCGCAGAAAGAAATGCACTGGCGGGAGCTCTATGCGCGGGCGAAAGGGAATTCAAGGCGATCCTGATTACGGCAGACACGCCCGGACCCGTTTCTCCATGCGGAGCATGCAGGCAGCTGCTGTACGACTACGCTCCCGATATCGAAGTGATCATGACCAATGTAAAAGGAAGTTCCGCAGCCGAAGACATCTCCGAACTTTTGAAGTATCCGTTCGGCTTAAGTAAACTTAAATAATGTTAAAATACAGGAGTGTTTTATGTTCGAAGATTTGAAATGGCTTGTAGATCTGCAGAAGCTGGATAACGAGATCTATCAGCTTACAAGCGAAGAGAGAAATATGGACAGTCATATTTCCAGAATGAAACACGAGATAGAGGAAATGGCGATCAAAAGGGTCAAACTTATCAGAAGACAGCGTGAACTTCAGGAAGATAAAGATAATTATGACGCCGATATCCTTGACCACAGAAGAATTCTTGACCAGAAGCAGATCGACCTGGACAACGACAAAAAAACCAAGAAAGAGCATATTAAGAGAGAAGTAAAAAAACTTGAGAAAGCAGTAGAGGTTTTCGAAGAAAGAGTAAGTGAATTTTCGATAGAGATCGAGAGCATTATTCTTGAGATCGCGACTATTGACAAAAACATATTGAAGATCGAAAAGATCATCAGATCTGAAAACAAAAAGAAGCTCGAGATAGAAAAATCGACAAGAACAAATCTTGAAAAACTCTTAAAAAAGAAAGATCAGATCGAGAAACTTGTCAGAATTCCTTTCCTGAACCACTACAACCGTATAATGAAGATCAGGAACGGAATAGCTATAACTTTCGTGACGGAAGAAGGCCTTTGCAACGGATGTAAGATCCATATCCCTTACCAGCTCCAGCAGAAAATAAAGCTCAAGGACGATTATAATATCTGCGAAGGCTGCGGAAGGATCCTTGTGGATATTGAAATGCTCGCTCCTCCTAAAGCTGAGAAAAAAGCTGCGGCGGTACCGGAGAAAAAAGAACTTCCGAAAGAGGAAATAAAACCGGAAGTAAAAATAGCTGCGGCAAAGCCCAAGAAAAAATCTCAGCCGGAACCTGTCAAAACAATTACTGAACCTAAGGCGAAAGCTAAACCGGTAACAAAAGCTATACCTAAACCGAAACCTGAACCTAAGCCCAAAACAAAGACAGCGGCAAAACCGGTAAAAAAGGCTGTGCCCGAACAAAAGCCTAAACCTAAAGCCACAAAAAAGAAGAAATAGTATTTATGCGGAAAAGATCTCTCCTCGGCTACAGATTTGACGAACTCTGCGCTATTGTTGAAAAAGCCGGAGGCAAAAAATATTCCGCAAAACAAGTTTGGTCTTGGCTTTACAAAAAAGGGATCACAGACATTGATCTTATGAGCGACCTCCCGCTGAAACTGCGGAACGGTATGAGATCTGAATTCTGCATACTGCCTGTCAGCATCGATAGCGCGGCAAAAAGCGCTGACGGAACTGAAAAGCTGCTGATAAAACTTTATGACGACAATTTTGTTGAATGCGTAATAATACCGGAAAAAGAAAGGCTGACGCTCTGCATATCATCTCAGGCAGGATGCAGGTTCAACTGCTCTTTCTGCGCAACGGGAAAATCAGGATTCAAAAGAGATCTTGAAGCTTCAGAAATTGTAGGTCAGGTCATCGCGGCGTCTGAATTCTGCGGTAAAAGGATAACTAATGTGGTTTATATGGGCATGGGTGAACCTTTTGACAACTATGACGAGGTGATTAAAAGCGCGGACATCATATCTGACGATTCGGGGCTGGCTATCGGCAAAAGGAAGATCACAATCTCAACTTTCGGGCACATTGACGGCCTAAAAAAGTACATCGCAGAAGATGTAAGATACAAACTCGCAGTCTCACTGCACAATCCTTTCGATAATGAGAGGAGCAGACTTATGCCCGGCAACAGAATATATCCTCTTAAAGAACTTTTTCAGGTACTGAAAGAATATGCACGCAGATCGAACAGGAAAGTGGTCTTTGAATATATACTTATGAAAGGCGTTAACGACTCGGAAAGACATGCGGAAGAACTTAAAATACTTCTTTCGACCCTTCCCTCAAAACTTAATCTCATCAAATATCACGGTATTTCCGAAGGCGGATTCACCCCTCTTTCAGATGAATTTTCGTTAAAATTCTACAGATATTTTTCAAAATCCGACTTTCCGGTGGTTTTCCGCACAAGCAGAGGGGAGGATATTGCAGCGGCATGCGGACAGCTCAGCGCGGCAAAAATTACAGAGAAACCGCTTTGAACCGGGTCGTAACAATATTTTTTTTTACCGCATGTTCATTACTGTTCTCCGCAGCGGAAAGGGACAGCGTTTATTTTGAATATTCCGATTTCGGGAATTACGATGTAATGTCCACCAGGCTGAATTTCAGTCAGAACGATTCTCTAAGCAGCATCAATCTGACCGGAGTAAATACCAGAACGGACTATGAGAAATATTCTAAAAGCGATATCGGAGTCAACGGGGATATTTCTGTCAGGCACGGTTTTATGAAATACGGAATAATTCTTTCTAACGACTACATAGCCAACAGCTCGATATCCAGACCCACTCAGAACAACATCAGAATTCTTCCGATGACAGGATACGAGAAAAACGGACTTACCCTGAGAGCGGCCTTCGGATATTTGGGAAAGACCGATGAAGTCGCGCAAAGAACAGGCAGTATTCTGATGCTTGACGGAGCCTACGGCAATAAACATCCGGAATCTAACATTTCCGTCAACTCCTCTTTCAGCGGCGACGACACCGATGACAGTTACAATTACAGTTCGAACAGCGATGTTTTCTACTTCAGAAGATTCGGCGACAGATCCGCTGAGTTTTCAGCGGGCGGCAGAGGTAACTTCAACAGGTACCATTTCAGCGACCTCAGTTCAGACGCCTACATGATCCGCAGATACGAATACGATGTATTCTCCACTCTATTCTATATCCCGTCCGCAAACTTACGCAACAAAACAGAAGTATCTTTCTTCAGCAGGAACAGAGATTCTTTCAGAGAAGGTGACAAGATCGGCTTCAACGCAAATTCAAATCTAAGGATCACCGATGAGATCTATTTCGACCGGGAAAGCCTGGGGTTGAACCTGAAAGCCGATTTCGATACCGGAAGCGACAGGTTTTCGGTCGGTTACGATGAAGCAGACAGATCTCTCTCATACTACAACATCGCATTATCCCCGGGCGTCAACTACCGATACAGAAACTATATTTTCAAAGCATACGGACGGTTTGTCAAGCACGAATACAAATCTCTGACATCATCCAACCTCGAGGACAGGGATATCATTAAATTATCCTTCACTCCCGAAGCTGTTTATACAAGGTCGGGCAATTTGACATTATCGCAGTCATTTCCTCTGGAATATTACAAGCTCGTAAACATTTCTTACACAAGAAGCATCAACAATTATACCGACAGGGCGGTGAATTCTATAACCGATATCCGATATGACATTTCCGACAATCTTTACCTTACCGGAAACTTGAAATTCAGAACATATTACAGATCATATGATTACGACGATACCTATTCGAACAGTTTTGTAATTAAGAATTATTCGGTTTCAGATACAATATCCTACAATATCTCGAAGAAGATCGTCTCGAAATTATCGACCAGATACATTTTTGAGGAATTCGGGAACTTCAATTACGGAGATTTCACAGAAAATCCGATAAATTTTAAGAATCATTACTACACTTCGGCATCCTTTTACTTCAATATCTTAAAGTATATTAACTTAAGGTCAGAATATTTTTTCTATGAGATCGACAGCTACGAATTCGATCAGGAGAATTTTGACAGGCACGATCTCACGAGGGTTTACATTTCACACGGCCCGAAAATAGGTATGGAGTACCGAAAAAAGAATTTCTTTATTTTCTCCGGCCTTGAGGTCGAAAATTACAGACTGTCCGAAAGACAGGTGAAATTCAGGCTCGAAAGCTACCTGTCGTTCAACTGATCACTTTTCTATTTCGGACGCAATTTCTACGATCGCTTTAAAATCGTCTTTCTTCAGAGATGCTCCTCCTATCAGACCTCCATCTATATCCTTCATGCTTAAAAGTTCTTTAGCGTTAGCCGGATTAAGCGATCCGCCGTAGAGTATTCTTGTGGACCCTGAAAAAGCTTCTCCGTAGAGCCCTTTCAATATATCCCTTATATACTCATGCATTTCCTGAGCCTGATCAGGCGTGGCCGTCTTTCCTGTTCCGATGGCCCATACAGGCTCATATGCGATCACGATATTCAAAAGATCGTTCAATTCGATCCCGGCCAGGGCGCCTTTCAGCTGCGCCTTCACGATAGCGTTCTCCATTCCGGCCTCTCTCTGCTCAAGCTTTTCGCCCACGCAGATCACCGGCACCATTCTTTCTTTCAGGACCGCCTTGATCTTCTTGTTGACCGTATCGTCCGTCTCATGGAAGAATTGCCGTCTTTCGCTGTGCCCTATAATACAGTATTTTGCTCCTGTAAGCTTGAGCATCTTAGCGGAGACCTCGCCCGTGAACGCGCCCGAGGTTTCCCAGAAAACATCCTGCGCGCCTATGTCAATGTGAGTTTTCTTCAGTTCCTGATAAACGGGCCAGACAGAGTTGAATACAGGCGCTGCCATTATCTCCACATTATCGTTGTTCGGCATCACCTTTTTTAGCTCCTTCGCGAACCTGATCGCTTCCTGCGGCGTCTTGTTCATCTTCCAGTTTCCGGCGATCAGGAATTTCCTTTTGCCGTCAAAACCCATGGGCGTCAGGCAGGCAATTCCGGGAAGTTTCTTTCCCTCCATGTATTCCATAGCCGCGCCGCCGCCTGTCGAGATGTGCGAGTAATGCCCGTCAAGGCCTGCCGTCTTCACAGCCGCCGCAGTGTCTCCCCCGCCGATTATCGAAATAAGGCCGTTGTCTTTTGTATAGCCGGCGATGATCTGCGCAATTTCGAAGGTCTCTTTAGCAAAGTTCGGGAATTCGAAAACGGACATCGGGCCGTTCCAGATCACAGTTTTGCAGTCAGCGAGTTCGTCCTTGTAATTCTTAACGGTTTTCGGTCCTATACCCATCGCGATCCAGTCTTTTTCCTGCTTGTCGGTATAGCAGTATTTCAGTTCGGTCTCGTTTTTGAATTCTTTTCCGCAGAGCATATCTAAAGGAAGCAGTATCTTCGTACCTTTTTTTTCAGCTTTTTTTAATATCTCTTTAGCCACATCGACCTTGTCGGCTTCGACCAAAGACTTGCCGATTTCGATCCCTTTTGCCATCAGCATCGTGTTCGCTATCCCGCCGCCGATGAATATTTTGTCTGATATGTCGATCAGCTTCATTATCACATCTATCTTGGACGATATCTTGTTGCCGGCGAGGATAGTCGCAAGAGGACGCTTCGGATCCTTCATCGCGCCGCCTATGTAGTCTATTTCTTTTTTAAGAAGGTAGCCGGAAGCCACTTTGCTGAAATATTTCGCGATGATCGATACTGAAGCGTGAGCCCTGTGGCATACCCCGAACGCGTCGGAAATATATATTTCACCCAGCTCCGCGAGCTTTGCGGCGAACTGCTCATCGCCTGCCTCCTCCTCTTCGTGGAACCTTAAGTTCTCCAGAAGCACTACATCGCCGTCCTTCATGCCGTCCACAAGTTCTTTGACCTCATCGCCTATGCAGTCGGGAGCCAGTAAAACTCTTTTCTTTATGAGTTCACCGAGTCTTTCTGCGACCGGTTTAAGGCTCATTTCAGGAACAACTGTGCCTTTCGGCCTTCCGAAGTGCGACATAAGTATGAGCTTTCCGCCCTCTTTGATGACCTTCTTTATCGTAGGCAGAGCGTCAACGATCCTTTTGTCGTCCCTGATCTTTAATTCATCGTCCAAAGGAACATTGAAATCGCACCTTACAAGTACTTTTTTACCTTTAAGCTCAAGCGAATCGATCGTTAAGGTATTCATGTAAAACTCCCTTTATTTCAATCTTTTTTATTGTCAGGTCAGATAATATAAGTATTAAATTCCCGGTTTCAAAAAAATATTTAATTATAAATTTTCTTTATTTTTCGTAATTTTTTAGATAGATTGAAATAAAATCAGAAGAGCGGGCGTTAACATAACCGGCGGGAAAATAACTGTGGGCGCTGTGAAAAAAATAGCGGAAGAGAATGACAGGGAGCTTGTTAAAAAGTATGTCGAAACAAAAGATCAGAAGTATTTCGCTCGCCTTATGGCTCTTTACGATAAAAAACTGTTCAATTACATAGTAAGAAGGATCGGGAGCGTGGAGAACGCGGCGGACGTTTATCAGACCGTTTGGCTTAAAATAGCGTCGAATCTGAACGGATACCGCGATGAGAATAAATTCTCCAACTACCTTTTCTTCATTGCCACAAATGCCTGTTTCGATCACCTGAGGGGTTTGAAAAAGGACAACGAGAACCTTTTCAGGCCGGTCGTAAGGGACGAAGAAGACGGATCTGATTTCATTGAGAACATTTCTTCAGACGAGGACGGACCGGAGACCGAGAACGAGAAACGGGAGGACATGGAAAGGCTGGAGGAAGCGCTCGAAACCCTGCCGGACGAACAGAAGGATGTGATACTTCTCCGGTCGAAAGGGCTCTCTTTTAAAGAGATCGCCGAAATGAAGAGCGTTTCGATCAACAGCATACTGAGCAGATACAGGTACGGAGTGGACAAAATTAAAAGCAGGATCAAATAAAGGCGGTGAGATCATGAACTGCGGAAAATACAAAAATATGATGCCGGAATACATTTCGGGCGAGCTCGAGGATAATGACAGGGCTGAATTAACTTCTCATATTGAAGAATGTGCAGACTGCAGGTCAGATCTCGAGACTGAAATAGCTCTTCTGGCTTTTACCGCTGAAGAAATTTACGATATTCCCGACGGTTTGAATTCCGCCATACTTTCAAAGCTGCCTGTCAGAAAACCTTCATTCCGTATAAATTTCATGCGCTATGCGGTCGCAGCCTCATTTTTCTTCATACTGATAATGTCTTACCTTATATTCGATATCGATCCTGAGCCCGTATCTTTCGCTGAAGTTCAGACTGAAAAAAATGCCTCAAATTACACTAGCAGCTATGTAATAGGCTCGGAATACGACGAACTCATATCATATAATTCTGAGCTTTATGACGATGACAAATGGGTCTCCGATGAGACAGGCATTTTCGATTCCGAAAGCGATCTGATAAACGACATTCTTACTCTCGAGGAGCTTGAATCCTACGACAGTTATCTGAGTTCTCTTTAATTTTCACGGCAAATATTTATTAACTTTAGCTGTTTATTTTTCACGCGCAATACCTTATATTACATACCTTTAAAAGAACTTAATGATTTCTAATTAAAAGGGAGCCTGAAATTGGAAAGATTTTTCGAAGAATTCTCCGCTGAAAAGGGGAAGGAAAAATGGATGGAGGAGGTATTAAAGGACCTCAAAGGAAAAACATACGACAGAATATGGTGGAAGACCTACGAGGGATTTGACCTTGAGCCTTATTACAAGGCCGCAGACCTTGAAGGAATAGTCATTCCTGACGACTGCCCGGGCGAGTTCCCGTACCAGAGGAGCGCTAAACCTGCAGCGGAAGAAAACAAATGGTCAGTATGCCAGGAGATCTCGCAGAGAGACCCGGGTGACGCAAAAAAAGCGGTCGCCGATGCGGTAAAAGGCGGAGCAGAGTGCATTGATCTAAAACTTAACTGCGAACTCGCTTCGGGTAAAGCCGGCTGCGGGTGTAAGTGCGGATGCAGACCTGAATATACAAGAGGTACAGTCATCAACACAAAAGATGACCTGGCAGGAATTACAGCATCTCTGGACGGCGCAGGCATCAATATCGAGGCCGGAGTCGCATCAAAAGAGATATTCGAAATGATAGAACCTAAACTCGGCGAGATTATAGGCTCGATAGACAATGATCCTTTGAAGGAACTTGCTCTGAACGGAGAGTTCGCAAAAGGTGAACAAAAAAGGTTCGAAGAAGCTGAATATATTTTTAATAAATGCTCCGAATATAAAGATTTCAAAGGAATGACAGTTTCCGGAGTTCATTTTCACGA
Organism: Candidatus Delongbacteria bacterium; assembly: GCA_028702975.1. Lineage (GTDB taxonomy): Bacteria > UBA4055 > UBA4055 > UBA4055 > UBA4055 > UBA4055. The sequence continues at coordinate 1,580 of JAQVNT010000021.1, read as the reverse complement.
TGCCGGAGCGACTATAGTTCAGAAGATCGCGTACATGCTTTCAACGGCAGTTTATTACAAAGAAAAATTCGCCGGGAACAAAAGTTTCACGGATTTTAACAGGAATATAAGGCTTTCCTACGGCGTCGGGCAGTATTACCTTCTCGAGATCGCGGGACTTAGAGCTTTAAGAACGCTTTGGGCGAACATAGCTTCGGCTTACGGCGATAAAGACTGCGCGCCTGACATCCACGCTGTAACCGGTCTGTTCAACAAGACAGTTTATGATCCGTATGTGAATATGCTGAGGACGACTACAGAGGCTATGTCGGCGGCGGTCGGAGGCTGCGGCTCAATGACGGTGCTGCCTTACAATGTCTGCATAGGTGAATCCGACTCTTTTGCCGGCAGGATCGCAAGGAACACCCAGCTTATTCTGAAAAACGAGGCTAAATTCGACAGGTTCGTTGATCCGGCAAAAGGCTCTTATTTTATTGAGAAAGCGACAGACCTGATAGCTAAAGAGGCTTGGGCACTTTTCAACAAGATCGAATCGGAAGGCGGAATCTTTGAGTCGCTTAAAAAAGGAGACATCCAGAAAGAGCTCGCCGAACTTAAAAAGAAAAGGTTATCGAATTTCTCCATGAGAAGAGACAATCTTGTAGGCACCAACTTCGTTCCCAATTACAGCGAAAAGTCAGTCTGCCCGGAAATTAAAAAAGGTATTGAACAGAAATTAGATATTTTCGGATGTGAACTTTACAGGTCAGGCGGTGTCAAGATAGAAAAGGTCAGGCTCTACAGGATCTCTGAAGAATTCGAAGCTCTCAGAAAGCTCACGGAGAAATTCAGCGAAAAGAAAGGCAAGCCTGTTTCAGCATTTCTGGCAACTTTAGGCAATCTTACAATGAGGAAAGCCCGGGCATCGTTCTCAATGGGTTATCTTGCCGCAGGCGGGTTCGACATAATCGACAACAACGGTTTCAAAGACGCTTCGGAAGCTGCTGATGAAGCATTGAGATCGGGCGCGGAAATAATCGTGATCTGCTCAAGCGACGAGGAATACCCTGCGGTTGCTCCTGAAATAGCCTCAAAAATAAAAGCAGCCGACCCTAAAAAAGTGGTTGTGCTCGCGGGCTATCCTAAAGAGATCATTGACGATCTGAAAAAAGCGGGAGTTGACGAATTCATTCATCTTAAGTCCGATTCGCTGGAAACTATCAGGAACATCCAGTCTGTGATCGGTATTACTGAGTAAAAATTAATTAAAGGTGAAACAATGAAACCTGATTTTTCTAAAATAGAATATAACGAGGCTCTGAAGAGCACAACCGGAGCCTGCAGAACAGTTGGTCCAGCTTTTGAATCGCAGGAGCTTATTGCCGTAAAACCGTTTTACACAAAAAGCGAGGCGGACGGCCTTGAATTCCTTGACTATGACGCAGGCGTAACTCCCTATCTCAGGGGGCCTTTTGCGACCATGGGTTCGACAAAGCCGTGGACGATCAGGCAGTACGCCGGATTCTCGACCGCCGAAGAGTCGAACGCGTTCTACAGGCGCAATCTCGCCGCCGGACAAAAAGGGCTTTCGGTCGCTTTCG
>JAQVNT010000255.1 GCA_028702975.1 Candidatus Delongbacteria bacterium | reverse complement strand
CATTAAGTTCCATGCTTAGTTTAATAATGTCTTTCAATTCCGCCTCCGGGATTTTTATGAATTATAATGCTTAAATATATCTTAAACTATGACGGGTGTCAATTCTAAATATTTTACTTTCAATTCACGGTAAATTTCTTACATTACAGACCATGGACGAAGGAAATGTAATACTGGCTTTCTCTTTAACGCTTTTCGCCGGGCTTTCAACAGGCATCGGAAGCGTGATGGCGTTTATGTCAAAGGGATTCAATCCTAAATTCCTTGCGGGGTCGCTGGGATTTTCCGCGGGCGTAATGATCTATGTTTCGCTTGTGGAAATATTTGATAAGGCAAGAGAATCTCTGGCAGGATTTTACGGGCCGGAGAAAGGCTACTATTTAACAACTCTTTCATTTTTTGCGGGTATGGCGCTTATAGCGATAATCGATAAAATGGTACCTTCGTTCGAAAATCCGCACGAACCCCGCTGCGTCGAGGACTGCGAGAAAAAAAGCAAGGACAGAAAGCTGATGCGTATGGGGGTATTTTCAGCACTGGCTATCGGCATACACAACTTTCCCGAGGGTCTTGCGACTTTCATCAGCGCTCTGCAGGAACCGACCCTTGCAATAAGCATAACGGCCGCGATCGCGATTCATAATATTCCCGAAGGGATAGCGGTCTCCGTACCGATCTATTATGCAACGAAGAGCAAAAAGAAAGCGTTCTACCTTTCATTCCTTTCAGGGCTCTCAGAACCGCTCGGCGCATTGATCGGATATTTTGTATTCAAGCATTTTTTCGGCCCGGCTATATTCGGTGTAGTTTTTGCGGGAGTGGCAGGCATAATGGTTTTTATTTCTCTTGACGAACTTCTGCCTACTGCCGAAAAATACGGCGAGCATCATGTTGCCATATACGGGCTCGTTGCAGGAATGCTGGTGATGGCCGCCAGTTTGTTGCTTTTTATTTAAAATTTTCTTAAATTCTGTTCATGTTTATCAAAGTCGAACAGAAAAATACAAAGTATTTGTTAAAAACCCCGCTCGTACAGCAGACATCGTTCTGGTCGGAAGTAAAGAAAGAACAGGGTATTATCCCCAGAGCTTTTGACATAAGGACCGACACTCCTCTGGAAAATGATCCTTCTCCTAAAGGGAGTATCCATGACGATATCCTTGTATTGATCCGCAGGCTGGACAGACATCATTCAATAGCTTACGTGCCCTACGGTCCCCTGATCGAACCGCGGGAAGACGAACAGGGCGCTTTTCTTGAAGAACTTTCAGAAAATCTTCGGCGATTCCTGCCTGATGACTGCATAACATTGAGATATGACCTCCACTGGCAGTCGCACTGGGCAAAAGATGAGAGCCATTTTGACGAGAACGGTATATGGAAAGGCCGCCCTGATAAAAACAATCAGGAGTTCAGGTTCAATTTCAACACAAAAGAATGGAATCTTAAAAAAGCGAACACAGACATACTTCCGTCAAACACGATATTTCTGGACCTGAACAGACCAGAGAGTGAAATAATCGAAAAAATGAAGCCCAAAACACGCTATAACATAAAGCTTGCGGGAAAGAAGGGCGTTTCTGTGAGGAACGCGGGTCCTGAAGAATTAGACTTATGGTATGATCTTTATCGTCAGACCTGCAGAAGGAACGGGATATACCTGCACGACTTAAGCTATTTCACTTCAGTTTTAAAAGCTGTTAAACCGGAAACCGACCCGTTGGCAAATGCGGAGCTACTCATAGCTGAACACAACGGAATACCCCTGGCGGCAATGTTCTTTGCTGTGTCGGACAAAAGGGCGACTTATCTTTACGGCGCATCTTCTTCATTGAACAGGAACCTGATGGGAACATACGCGGTTCAGTGGGAAGCTATTACCAGGGCAAAAAAGAAAGGGTGCACCAAATACGACATGTTTGGAGTTTCTCCCAAGCCCGATCCGGCTCATCCGATGTATGGACTGTATAAGTTCAAGAAAGGCTTCGGCGGGAGAATGTTCCACAGAATGGGCTGCTGGGACTATCCTCTGCTTAAGGACAAATATAAAGTCTACTCGGCAGGCGAAATGACCGCGCAGGGCTATCACTTAGGTTGAAAAGAATTTTGATAATTATATATATAAAGCTTATATTTAGGGCAAATTCATAAAGGCTGAAATGATCTCTTTTGATAAAATATCGCAATATACCGACTCCCTTATAGGCTTAAAACCCGATGAGACCGATGAAATATACGCCTACTTATCAGGCAAAAAGCATCCGGTAGTAAAAAAAGATGTCGCGAGATTCCTTGCTCAGACGGTCATGATAAAACAGCCTGAAACCATACTCGAGATCGGAACGAATGTAGGTTATTCTTCTATCGTAATGGCCCTGAAATTGAAGAAAGGCAGAATATATTCGATCGACTACAGGGCCGATCACCATAAAAAAGCGCGGGAGAACTTCCTCCGCTACGGTGTTGATGAAAAGATCGAACTGCTGACCGGTTATGCTCAGGATATTCTTCCCGGACTTAAAATGAATTTCGACATGATATTTATCGACGCGGACAAGAAAGGCTATTCCGACTACCTCGACTATGCGGCAGCTCATGTAAATGAAAACGGGATAATACTGATCGACAACCTGTTCTGGAAAGGCTCGGTGATCGAGCCTCCGGATACGCCTGATGAAAGGAACATTTCGGGCTCTCTGACCGATCTTAATATAAAATTTTCAAAACTTAAAGGATTCAATGCCCAGGTACTTTCCATCGGCGACGGGCTCGGATTCGCTGTAAAGGAAAAATAATATGAACGAAGAACAAACCGTTATACCGGAGAACGTACCTTTCGAGGAACAGCAGAAGTACGGATTTTTCAGATCGCTGATCCTGACGCTGTCAGGCGTCCTTAGAACTCCCGGGACTTTTTTTAATAAAATGCACATAAACAAAGGTTACAAGATGCCTTTACTGTTCCTGATCATAATGCTGGCTATAGGAAATACTTTCAGCTACATCTATATCTCAACAGGCATCAGCGACAGCCCGGCCGAACAGGTGGCAAAGGCTATGGACAACGAACCTGAACTTTCACAGCAGGCTCAGATGTTG
>JAQVNT010000254.1 GCA_028702975.1 Candidatus Delongbacteria bacterium | reverse complement strand
GAAATTTCACGGCGGCGCAAAGCTCAAAGAGCTGACTGAGCCCGATCCCGCCGCTGTCGAAAGAGGTCTCGAGAATCTTGCAAAGCACATGGAGAACATGAAACAGTTCAACATCTGCCCGGTCGTCGCGATAAACAAATTCCATACCGATACTGACGAAGAAATAAATATCATAAAAGCTTTCGTCAAGAGCAAAAACATGGTCGCGGCCGTGGCTGATGTCTGGGCTAAAGGCGGGGAGGGCGGACTGGAGCTTGCCGAAGCTGTCAAGAAAACAGCGGATCTCTGCATGAACGAATTCACGCCGCTCTATGACTGGGAATGGACGATCGAAAAGAAGATCGAAAAGATAGCAAAGACTATCTACGGAGCGGAAGCAATTGATTTTACAGCGCAGGCAAAGAACGATATAAAACGAATAATCAAGCTCGGACTGGACAAACTGCCTGTCTGTATAGCCAAAACACAGAAATCACTTTCCGACAATCCTGAACTGCTCGGCAGACCGAAAGACTTCGTAGTCACAGTCCGCGAGATACAGATATCCTCAGGCGCCGGCTTCCTCGTTCCCATAACCGGTGATATCATGCGTATGCCCGGACTCCCCGACATGCCAGCGGCGTACAGAATGGATATTGATAATGAGGGAAATATTGAGGGGCTGTTTTAGGTAGCCTGTCCAGCGGCCATTTTACCGAGTGTTTTTTTCAGCCACATATCGGAGAAGTACGCACCGCCGAGGAAAGATACGCAGAGTCCGGTGAATAATCCGGGCAGCCCGGCAAAATAGGCTCCGGTAAGCGCAAGCGGTACAAGCAGAACGAACATCCTGACGATGTTTACAAATATGGCGCTGTAAGGTTTGTGAAGAGCGCTGAAGCTGCTCGATGCGGACATTGCGATCCCGATGGATCCGTACGAAACAGAAACAATGGAAAGATAAAGAACTACGACGGAGGCTACTGTTTCATCGCTGTTGAAGAAAAGCGCGATCGGGCGGCCGAAAAGCGAGAGGACGATGAAGAAAAAAAAGCCGAGTATAAGTGATGTTCTGTTGCTGAATTTTGCTCCTTTGAGGATCCTGTCGAATTTCTGCGCGCCGAGATTCTGGCCTGTGAAAGCTATCATGACCGTGGCTAAAGACATCATCGGTCCTAGCGAGAACATCTCGATCCTCGTACTCACTCCAAGTCCCGCGATGGCTTCTTTCCCGTAACCCGCCACAAGCCTTGTTACTATACCCATCGAGATGGGCGGTATGAACTGATTTATCATCGCAGGTATTCCGATGAAGAGAACTTTTTTCCACGACTCTATTAGTTCGTCCATGTGCGGTATTCTGAAGCTCAGCATATCAAATTTGTACCTGAGCATTAAAAGTGCAACTATGAAAGTGGTCATTCTCGCAATAACCGTAGCTATAGCCGCTCCCTGAAGTTCAAGCCTTGGGAAAGGACCGATCCCGAAGATAAGTAAAGGATCAAGTACGGTGTTGACAAGTACGGAGCTCATCATGACGATGCTTGGAATAAGAGTGTTCCCGGCAGCTCTCATTGCGTTATTGGCCATCATCGGTATCACTACGAACGGAACTCCTATATACCAGACGGTCATATACTGCCTGATCAGAATTATCATTTCCTCATTCGCGCCGAGCATTCTGAAAACAGGATTTATTGTAAGGAAACCGATTATCATCATTATGCCCACAAAAAGCACACCGAGTATGAGGCTGTTGGAAGTGAGTTTTTTAACCTTGTCGTGATCGCCGCTGCCTATAGTTCTTGAAATGACCGCCGATGTTCCCAGTCCCAGTCCGAGAGCGATACTGTTAGCTACCATAATGACAGGGAAAGTGAAGCTCATAGCCGCAAGTTCGGTAGTTCCCAGCTGACCGACAAAATATGTGTCTATCAGATTGAACGCTACCATCCCGATCATTCCGATCATCATTCCGAGCGTTAGCCTGATTATGTTCTTTCCTATAGGCCCTTCTGTAAGGTCGGTCCTGGCTGCCATTGTTTCCCCGTTGTAAAATCTGTGCGGAATATACTTTTATAAACGGTTTTTTGCAAACTATTTGCTTATTTAATTTATTTGTTTTTGATGTCTAAAATGTTTATTTTGTTCAGTAAGTTCATTGAGGATGAGATGGTTTTTAGAGTGAAAAAGGGAGTGATCAGTACACAGGATTACCAGAAGCTCAGGGCGACGACAGGCTGGGATATGTTCCATGAGAAGGTCGTAGAAAGGTCGCTGTCTGCAGATCTGTTTTCGGTAAGTTTTTATGACGGTGACGAAATAATCGGATGCGGCAGAGTTATAGGTGACGGTCTGATGTATTTTTATATTCAGGACATCATAGTTGCCCCGGAATATCAGAAGAAAGGAATAGGCACAAAGATCATGCTCGAGATCGAAAAATTTCTCACAAAAAGAACTGTAAATAATTCATTCATCGGGCTTATGGCAGCTAAGGGAGTCAGAGAATTTTACAGAAAGTTCGGCTATTCGGAAAGATCGCCCGAAAGACCCGGCATGTGCAAGATAGTTAAGAAATAGAACTTACGAATTTATATCGGGGGAATGAAAATGAAAGATACCGGAGCACTTCCCAGATACCTTAACGATCCGTCTTATTATAAAAACAAGAGCTTTGTTTTTCTCGACATTTCCGGATTCACGCCCCTGTGCGATAAATTCATTCGGGAAAGCTCGTACGGAGCAGAAAAGATCGGTGATCTGGTAAACACGGTCTTTAATCCTATCATCGAGTTTGTTTACGAAGCGGGGGGAGATGTAATATCGTTTGCGGGCGACGCGCTTTTTGTAACGGCAGAAAAAAAAGAGATAAAAAATATTGAGAGAAGGTGCGCAGAGATAATCAGTTCACAGACCATAGATAAAAATCTTTCGATCAAGATAGAGAGATTTGAAGGTGAATATTTTCCCCATGTCATGAACACTGACAGATCTTCGCTTTTCTGCTTCACAAAAAATATCGCCGCTGCCGGTGTGCTGAAATTCACACCCTTCCCGAAAGAGATATTTGAAATATACGGGTCGAGTTTCAGAGGAGAGCTTAGAGCCGTGCCCGTATTTTTTATACATAT
>JAQVNT010000253.1 GCA_028702975.1 Candidatus Delongbacteria bacterium | reverse complement strand
ATCTCGGCGCTACTTTCAATCTTGCCCACAATGTGGGACAGATGCTATACTTCCGCCCGCACAACGAGTTCGAAGAGTTCAAGAACTGCTACCTTGTGGGCGGCGGAACCCACCCCGGCAGCGGACTTCCGACGATCTATGAATCGGGCAGGATATCTGCAGAGATCATCATGAAAAAAGACGGTATAAAGCTGTGATGAGAAAGCTTTCAGCAACAATACTGGTGTTATTCGCCCTACTCGCAGCCGAAACAACAGGTACAGGTGAGGTTAATGTTACCGTGTCGGTCGAAGGTTTTTATAGCGATAAAGGATTCTGCAGGCTTCTCGTTTATGAAAATAAAAAGGGCTTTCCTGAAGATCCGAAACAGGCAGGCCTAATTTTAAGCATGGAAATAAAGAATAAAAAGACTGAATTTACTTTCATGATACCTCCGGGGATATACGCCATATCAATTCTCCACGATGAGAACTCGAATGAAAAGCTCGATAAAACATGGTACGGCAAGCCGAAAGAGGGGTTCGGTATCTCGAATAATCCGAGGACTAAGTTCGGTCCTCCGTCGTTCGAAGAATCTGCTGTGATAATTGATCATAATAATGTGGAATTTTTAATAAAAATGCTCTATCTATAAAAGGGAGCTCCATGAACATTTTCTCTTTTCTTAAGCTAATACGCATGATCTACGGCAATAAACCTGATATTGTAAAGATCCAGAAAATGGGACTTCTTGCGGTCAAAATAGGTCAGGTTCACGCTCTCAGGATAGACTTTCTGGACGAGAATACCTGCATTGAACTTTCAAAGCTGTACAGAGCGAACACTCCAATAAGATCGGAAGATGCTCTTAAAAATATCGACAGATCAAAGTTCTCGCACATTGACGAAAAACCTCTCGCCACAGCCTCGGTCGGTCAGGTTTACAGGGCTAAACTTGTAACGGGAGAAGAAGTAGTCATTAAGATCATTAAATCGGACTTCAAAAAGCAGTTCGAGAAAGATGTTAAAGCAGTAAAAAATCTGTTCAAATTCGCGATCTTTTTCTATCCCAAGCTCGCGCGGGTATTCGACCCGATCGGTATTCTTGAGCACATCGAAGATTATACATTACGGGAGCTTAACCTTTTAAACGAGATCGAAGGTCACGATATCCTGCGTAAGATTTACGAAGACAATAAAGATATTTACGATCTCTCAATGATGTCGTTCCCGAAAATTTATAAAGAGTTGAGTTCGGAAAATATAATGATCTCCGAATTCATACCCGGAAAGACTTTCGATGAGATATTGGATACAGAAATGAAGTACGAAGACCTTCTCCTGCTTTTCAAGATACACGGATTTTTCATGTTCAACATAGGCACATTTCACGGGGACATCCACCCCGGTAATCTGATGATCTGCTGCGGGAAAATTTATTTTGTGGATACGGGTGCTATCGGCTATGTGAGCAAAAGGCTCAGCCACGGGCTTTTAAATTTCTTCGATGCTTTGTCTCAATACGATTACGATATGTGCGCACAGAGGCTCAACGAAATGGCAGAATCTTCAATTTCAGGCGAGAAATTTGAAAAATTCAGAAAGAAATTTCATGTCCTTTATGCCGATTTCAAGGGAAAAAGCGTAAAACAGGTATCACTGACGAAGAAAATGATGGAGACGATCAAACTTGGAGTGAACTGCGGAATGGGATTTGAAAAAGGCATGTTCTCGATCATCAAAAGCCTGATGTTCCTTGACGGTATGGTCTTAAGGTGCAAGCCTGACGCAGTTCTTTTGGAAGATATGAGGCAGTTCGTTTCCGAATTCAAAAAAGCGGAGGTAAAATGAACAGAAGAACTTCAATTGGTCTGATAGCCGGTGCTGTGCTTGGAATATTCTGCATCATAGGTGTGAATTTCAGAATGGGCGATCAGGTAACCGGTCTTTTTCTTTTCGCGACATGGTTCAACCGGGTCGTTATGGGTTTGATGATCGGTTTTTATACCCCCGCGTCCAAAAATCTTCTTCATTCAGCTGTCAGGGGAGGTCTTCTCGGACTTATAGTGAGCATTTCTCTCTATTCAGCTACGGAATTTATCGACACACCCGGCTTTATCGCAGGAATAGTTTACGGGATTATTATAGATGTATTGGCTACGAAATTTGGAGGAGAGAAGTGAAAATTATCGATCTTAGAAGCGATACCGTAACAAGGCCGTCCGAAGCGATGCGTAAAGCGATGTATGAAGCTGAAGTCGGAGACGATGTTTACGGGGACGACCCGACAGTGAACAGGCTTGAAGAGCTTGGAGCGCAGATGCTCGGAACTGATGCCGCAATATTCGCGACGAGCGGAACTCAGGCTAACCTGCTTGCACTTCTCTGCCACTGTGAAAGGGGAGACGAATACATTGTGGGTCAGGATGCGCATACCTACAAGTACGAGGGCGGTGGAGGAGCCGTACTGGGATCAATTCAGCCTCAGCCGGTGGAAGCGGACGAACTTGGAAGGCTTGACTTCGAACAGGTTAAAAAAAGAATTAAACCCGACGATTTTCACTTCGCGAAAACAAAACTGTTGTGCCTTGAAAACACTTACGGAGGAAGGATACTTCCTCTTGATTACATAAAAGAAGCTTCACAGTTCGCGAAGAAGCACGAACTGAAGCTCCACCTCGACGGCGCGAGAGTTTTTAACGCTGCGGTCAAGCATGGCATAGATGTAAAAGAGATCACCAAGCACTTCGATTCAATTCAGATATGCCTGTCAAAGGGACTCGGAGCACCCGTGGGCTCACTCTTGTGCTCAACAAAAGAAGTGATAAATAAAGCGCGCCGCTGGAGAAAAATGCTCGGCGGAGGAATGAGACAGGCAGGCGTGATAGCCGCAGGCGGTATCTACGCACTGGAAAACAATGTTCAAAGGCTCTCGAAAGATCATCAAAAAGCTCAAATTCTGGCGAAAGGATTGAGTAAAATTAACGGGATCAAGCTCGACATAAACTCGGTCGAAACCAATATGGTATTCATCGAACTTACCAAGAATGTAGAAAAAGATATAGAAAAATTCCTCAGAGACAGAGGCATTCTGATAACAGGTCACAAAAATATCAGGCTCGTAACGCATCTTG
>JAQVNT010000252.1 GCA_028702975.1 Candidatus Delongbacteria bacterium | reverse complement strand
CAACAATTACCTGCCGGTCAAGTGGACAGGCTGGATATTCGGTCCGGTAGATACACTGCCGCAAAGGCTGTACAACCTGGCTATCAGCCCGTACGAGCACTGGCACGGAATGGGATGGGCGGCGGCGATAATCCTTCTGGTCGTGATCATAGCTTCTTTCGCAGCAGCAAGATTTTTCATAAGAGATAAAAAACAGGGATAGAGATGGACAATGTTATTGAAAATAAATTAAGGCTCGAGACCATAGGACTTTCAGTTTTTTACGGAGACAATCCGGGTGTAAAAGATGTCAGCCTTAAGATCTATGATAAAAAGGTTACCGCGTTCATCGGACCTTCTGGATGCGGAAAGACCACTTTCTTAAGAGCTCTAAACAGGATGCACGATCTTACCAGAGGCGCCAAAGTGACCGGAAAAGCTCTCATTGACGGTCAGGACATATACGATCCCAAGCTCGATCCGGTGATCATCAGAAGAAAGATAGGAATGGTATTCCAGAAGCCTACACCCTTCCCCACCATGTCAATTTACGATAATGTGGTAGCGGGCCTTAAACTTGTGGGCATCAGGGACAGAAAGCTTCTTGACGAGGTCTGTGAAAGATCTCTTCGCCAGTCAGCTCTTTGGGATGAAGTTAAGGACAGGCTGAAAACACCGGGCGGAAGTCTGTCGGGAGGTCAGCAGCAGAGACTTTCGATAGCGAGAGCGCTCGCGGTTGAACCCGAAGTACTTTTAATGGACGAGCCTACCAGCTCACTTGACCCTCAGTCAACCAACAGGATCGAGGAACTCATCGGCGAATTAAAGGATCAGGTGACCATCATAATCGTGACTCACAACATGCAGCAGGCTTCAAGGGTTTCGGATTATACGGCATTTTTCTATATCGGGAACCTTATTGAATACAACAAAACAACCAGGATATTCACCAGCCCTGACCAGAAAAGGACAGAGGAATATATTACCGGACAATTCGGATAGGAGTAAAAAATGTCAAAATATCTGCAGAACGAATTAACAAAACTCAAAAAGAAATTTTACGAACTCTGCGCAGTGGTCGAAGAAGATGTCAGAGACGCGGTCAGGTCAGTTTACGAAGGTGATGTCAAACTTGCCGAGAAAGTTATAGAGAAAGACAGGCAGATCGACATGACGGAGATAGAGATCGAGGAGGACTGTTTAAAACTTCTCGCCCTTTATCAGCCTGTAGCCATCGACTTAAGGCTTATAATCTCTATGCTTAAGATCAATTCCGACCTTGAAAGGATAGGCGATCTGGCAGTGAGCATTTCCGAGAGAAGTATAAAGATCATCAGCCTGAACAGGAAAGACGATTCGTTCGATTTTACCGATATGTGCGAAAAAGCTCTTCTGATGGTAAAGAACAGCATAGACTCAATGATCGACTTTGATATGAAGAAAGCGGAAACGGTTATCGAAGCTGATGATGAAGTTGACAGGCTTCATGAGGCGGTATTCGGCAAAGTTAAGAAAGCTCTGGAAAAACAGCCGGATAATTTTGAGCTCCTTTCACAGTATCTGACCATATCAAGATCTCTAGAAAGAATAGGCGATCATGCGACAAACATAGCCGAAGATGTGGTCTATATGATAAACGGAACGATCGTAAGGCATCAGGGATAGTAAATATTTTATTCGGCAACATAAAACAGAAAAACAATTGCGGTTTTTCTGTTTTTTTTATTATATTGGACAGACGAACAGTTTGAAGAAGATGAGTCAGTAAAGTCGGTATAAAGGCAGGTTTGATGAGAACAAAGAGATTCGATCATTTTAAAGCGAACAGGAACAAATTAGAGACTTTCAGGGAACTTAAAGGCTTAAGCGCGTTTATTGAACTCTATTCAAGGACAGAAAACAAAGGAGAAACAATATCTGTCTATAAGATAATCGTTGAGGATACTTCATCGCATCACAGATTTTTAGGCTACAGTCTGGATAAGAGCCAGACAGGTATCGAAATTTTCACGAGTTATGTTCTGTCCAATCTCAGACCGGGAAGTTCTGACCCCGCCGGTGTGAAAATTTCAGGCAGCAGCAAACTCGATCAGACCAGAGTAATAAAGGAGCCTGTTCATTTCCGCAGCATGAAGAATTCACCGATAACAAGCGGCATAGATCACAGGGAAATTTTAAAAAAGCTGTATAAAGAACTTCTTTTGAGCGGCGGTTATGCTAAAAATGAAGGAGCTTTTCTTTCCGACAGCCCCGTCATACCTCCGGTTTTTGTCGATTCCTTCATAAAAGATATAGAAAAGATCAGGGATTTTACTGATTTCTGGAAAGATTACAGCCTTTCAAAGGAGGATAACGATATTCTCCTGAGCACTTTATACGAAACCGCGAAAGATGTTGAGCGATATGAGGATGAACTCGATTTTGAAAAAGCGGTAATGCTATACAACAGGCTCCAGAACGCTGCTTCCGGGCTTCACGGCTCTGAAAAATTCAGTGCGGGCGTCATAATGAAAAAAGCGAAAATATTTTTTCATCTTGAACAGTATGAAAAGTGCAGAGATATCGTTCTTGACGGAATAGGAATGATGACCGATGCTCAATACAATGATGAACTGGGAGAGCTGTATTATTATCTGGGAATGATCGCCGCGTATTCAAACAATCCGCAGGAAGCGGACCGTTATTTTACCCGCACACTGTGGCTCCTTAATAAAACCGAAAATGAAGGAAAAAGATATATACATTATGACGCTCAAATAAGAAAAAGGATAGTTAAGAACGATCTGAAGAACGCGCTGGTGAAAGTGAACGAATGTATAAGGGTCGCTTTCGGGAAAGATAATGAAAAGAAGCTGGGTCATTTTTACGGCGTAAAAGCTGAAATCTATATCAGAGACAGAAAATACAGTAAAGCTCTCGAATGCCTGGATATGCAGCTTGAGTATGCCAAAAAGAATAAAGATATGATAGGCGAATCCAAATGCATTTCCCAGATATTCTCAACTTCTTCGTATTCGGGCAGTATCGACCAGTCAGCGGCGGATGAATACCTTAAAAGAATAAAACAGCTTTCGAAAAAGACCGGCAAGGCTTCATATTACTATAATTCCCTTATCAGTTTCGCGATATACCTTTACAGAA
>JAQVNT010000251.1 GCA_028702975.1 Candidatus Delongbacteria bacterium | reverse complement strand
TAGCCGCCACCAACAGACCCGACGTACTTGATCCGGCACTTCTCCGTCCGGGCAGATTCGACAGGCATGTTGTAGTTGATTATCCGGATGTGAGGGCAAGAGAGGCGATATTAAAAGTTCATGCCAAGAAGATAAAGATGGTTAAAGATGTCGATCTTTCGGTAATAGCTAAAGGAACACCGGGAATGTCGGGAGCGGATCTGGCGGGAATTATCAACGAATCCGCGCTTTTCGCTGCGAGAAAGGGTAAAAAATCTGTTGACATTACCGATATCGAAGACGCAAAAGATAAGATAATGATGGGGGTCGAAAGAAAGTCCGCTGTAATAAATGAGGCTGAAAAGAAGATCACCGCCTATCACGAAGCGGGGCATGTTCTTATAGCTAAAATGACCGAAGGAAGCGATCCTGTCCATAAGGTCACGATAATCCCCAGGGGCAGGGCTATGGGTCTGACGCATTATCTTCCGATCGAGGAAAAACATTCGTATTCAAAAACATACATTTTCAGTAAGCTTCTCCATCTTTTCGGAGGACGGGTAGCGGAAGAACTGATCTTCAACGATATTACCACCGGCGCCTCGAACGATATTGAAAGGGCTACCGATATAGCCAGAAAGATGGTTTGCGAATGGGGTATGAGCGAAGAGATAGGGCCTATACATTACGGAGTTAAGAACGATAATCCTTTCCTTGGAAAAGAGCTTACCCGAACTACCAGTATTTCCGAGGAGATCGGTAAAAAAATAGACACTGCGGTACAGAAGATCATCTTTACGGCTCTTGCGAAAACAAGAGAAGTGCTGACGCAGAACATCGATCTTCTTCACAAGTTAGCAGAGGCACTGTTGGAAAAGGAAACGCTGACCGGTTCGCAGATCGACGAGTTAGTCGGAATTAGCGCAAATAATTCAAAAATTAACGGACATGATATTGTAAATGGTATTTAAAGCCCGGGATAAATATTTTGACACTGAGAACAAACCTCTGATAATGGGGATACTCAATGTTACGCCTGATTCTTTCTCCGACGGGGGTATGTATCAGGACGCGGATTCTGCGGTAAAAAGGTGCATGCAAATGATCTCTGAAGGGGCTGATATTATCGATATAGGCGGTGAATCTTCGAGGCCGGGCTCGGAAAGAGTTTCGTCTCAGGAAGAGATCGAAAGGATCGTTCCTGTGATCAAAAAGATCAGAGAACAGTCAGATATTTGCATCAGCGTGGATACATATAAACCTGACGTGGCTGAGGCAGCTTTGAAAGAAGGCGCGGACATGATAAATTGCATTTACGGTGCAGATCCTGATCCTGAGCTGCTGAAAATCGTCGCGTCATTCCAGGCCGGACTATGCCTGATGCACATGAGAGGCGAACCCGGTACAATGCAGTCTGAAACAGAATATGATGATATTATTAATGAAATTTATTCGGCTCTCAGGAGCTCATATGAAAAAGCTGTTCTCGAAGGAATACCGGAAGATTCAATTATGATCGATCCCGGAATAGGCTTCGGTAAGTCTGTTGAAGGTAATCTCAGACTGATAAGCAATATCGGGGATTTTAAAAAAATCGGAAGGCCTGTTCTTATCGGAGCTTCGAGGAAGAGTTTTATAGGAAAGATACTTGATAATACCCCGGAAGAAAGGCTTTCAGGTACGATATCCGCCAATGTATGCGCCTTTATAAGCGGAGCGAGCATATTCAGAGTGCATGATGTAAGAGAAAGCGCCGAAGCTCTGAAAATTGCCCATATGATAGAACTTCAGAAAAGTTATGGTATGGGGAGGATATCCTGAAATTCTCAGTAATAATACCCTGTTTCAATGCCGAAGACACTTTGTACAGGTGTATGGATGCAGTTCAGTCCCTGGAATACCCCAAAGAAGACCTTGAGGTGATAATCATCAATAACGGATCCACGGACAGGACATACAGGATAGCAACGGGATACGATGTCAGAGTGATCGGAAAGCGTAGAAGCGTTAAGTATTCTGAAATAATGAGCATCGGAGCAAAAAATTCAAATTTCGAGAACCTTCTTTTTGTGGATCAGAAGACCGTTGTAAGAAAGGATGTCCTGAACAGCATTAAGAATCTGGATTACAGCCCTGTGGTTTCAGGTGAGCTTAATATTGATAAGTACAGGTCAGATCATGACACTTTTATGTATCAGATATATTCAAGGCTCTACAGCCCGCATTTTCCTCAAAGCAGGTATTCGAAGGAACTTTGGATAACAAAAAAGAATTTTAAAAAAGTCAGCAGGAATAAAGCTGTATTGTTTATCACAAAAAGCCTTTTCAACAAGCTGAACGAAAAGGGTTTCGATATTGACGGCGGAAACAGTGACATTTTTAGAAGGATCGTCTATGATCTTAATTGCAGAATACTTTCTCATACCGATGTAAATGTGCAGTATATAGGCGATCTGAAGGTGAAAACGAACAGAGAGATAGTTGAAAACGGATATAAGTGGGCAAAAAGGTATCTTAAGAAATTCAACATATTCTCATTTTTATATTACAGTATGCATCTGGCGCTGTTAACGGTACTGATCGTATATGTGAATTACGCTTTACCGGCTTTTTTAGCTTTTTACATTATTTTTCTGACCTATCTTTCGGATTCAAAAAAAGATTTCTGGATAATGTTCAGATCGGCGCCCGGTGAAATAATAAGGTTTTATATCGGAACTATAAAATTTCTTACCGGAAGATCATGAAGAAATACTATCACATGCTTATTTTTATTTTCGTACTGAGTCTGTATATTATTTTTTCGAATCAACGAGTAACGACATCGATGGATGTTGATGTGCTCAGATATGCGTCGAACTGGATCGAAACAGGAAGTTTGGGATCGGAACAGAAACTATCGGCGGGAGTGGCATACAGCCCCAAGACGGAGCTTTTCTACGCAATGGAAGGGTTAGGCATAATAGCGCCTCTGACTTTTTTTATAAAAGCTTCAAATATCTTTAGTCAGGATTCGAATTTTATCATGTATATTTTCAATCAGTTCTTTGCAGCGCTGGCCGTGATGTTCCTGTTTCTCATTTTTCAAATGTTCCTAAGCTCAAGAAAATCTTTTTTTTACACAGCTCTTTTCGCACTGGCGACGCCTATTTTTGTACACTCAAAATATCTG
>JAQVNT010000250.1 GCA_028702975.1 Candidatus Delongbacteria bacterium | reverse complement strand
CCCTCATACGATATATCCAGACTTAAAATACCTGTTATATGCGGACCGACGGCGGCCGGCAAATCTGCCGTGGCGCTTGAGCTTGCGCGGGAATACGGGTTCGAGATAATTTCCGCCGACTCCCGCCAGATGGTGAAGGGGATGGACATCGGGACGGCAAAGCCGACACAGGACGAGCAGAAGCTCGCGCCGCACCATTTTATCGACATCGTCGAGCCGGACGACGAAATATACAATTCGTATATCTACGGGAATGAAGTCCGGGAACTTTTATCGAAGCTTTATTCCGAAGGGAAAAAAGCTCTGATATGCGGCGGGAGCGGGCTCTACATCCACAGCGCGGTGCACGGCTTCTTTGAAGACCTCGGGATCGACGATTCCGAAAAGTTCGAATACCGGAAGGTCCTTGAGCGCACTCCTCTGACCGAATGTTACGAAAAGCTTAAGAGCGTCGATCCCGAATACGCTGAAATAACTCCGCCTGCGCAGAAACAGCGTATCCACCGCGCGCTTGAAGTATTTCACTTCACCGGACGGAAAATATCCGAGCTCCACTCGGAGCATCAGCCCGAACAGTTCTTCCAACCGATCTATATAGGCATAAATTCCGAAAGAGAAATACTTTTCGATAAAATAAATTCACGCGTCGTCAAAATGGCCGATTCCGGCCTTGTAAGTGAAGTCGAAAACCTTGTTGGCATGTACGGTTCAGAACTCAAACGCTTCAAAAAGACCATCGGCTACAAGGAAGTCGTCGAATATTTGAATGGCGACATCACAAAAGACCGCATGATCGAACTCATTCAGACCAACACACGCCACTTCGCCAAACGCCAGATCACATGGTTCAAGCGTATTCCAGAGATGCGCTGGTTCGAGCCCGATCAGTTAGCGGAAATAAAAAACTTTTTTGCTTGACTCGAAATTTTAATTGTTGTATAATCCATAAGATACATAATGTCATCAAAGCGGAGAATTCATGAGAAAACTTCTTGTACCGATTCTATTAATATCGATCTATTGTTACTCTGTCATTTCTTTCGAGAAAACCTTTGGCAAAGAATGGAATGATAATGCCAACTCAGTGATTCAGACTTCTGACGGCGGATATTTGTTTACAGGATGCCAAGTTGATTCTGTCGATTACAAAGTCTCGTTTTTCGTTGTTACTAAAATTGACTCTCTGGGCGAAAAAGAATGGGAAAAAACTTATACAGGAGGTATGACTTCCTCCACTTTGAATAACGCGGGATATTCAGTTATTGAGACAACTGACGGCTCTTATGTTGCTGCGGGCTGTATCGAAGAATTAAATCACTTGATACATACTGTCCCCTACGTTATAAAACTTGATCCTTCGGGAAATAAATTGTGGGATTACCGTTTTGGGTCTGACGGTTCGGTAAACATTTCGTGCAGTCAGATAATTCAGACTTATGAAGGAGGCTACGCATTAACCGGCGATGATTTCGGCATTGGACTACTACTGAAATTGGATAATGAAGGGGAAAAAGTGTGGACGAATGATTCATCATATTTATTAGACCACATCAATGCTTTAGTACAGACTGAAGATAATGGATATGCTTTAACAGGTCAGGGCGGATTAAACGACGAACTTTGCATATATCTGGTTAAAACAGACTCTCTGGGTAATTTGCAGTGGACGGAATTTTTTCCCGGTCTATTTTATTCCGCAGACAGTTATTCATTAAAGATTACTCCCGACAATGGATTTATAATTATCGGCAAAACTCAGCAGAATGCTTCAACTGATCTGGGCTGGCTGATCAAGACTGATGAGAACGGCGAAAAACAATGGGATATTTTAATCGGTGAACAGGGGAGTGAGACTGAAAGTACTGTCGGCAGGTCGCTAGATTTAACTTCCGATGGCGGGTATATTTTAGCCGGCTATACCGAAAACAGATCAACAGGCCTGTCAGACTCATGGCTGATCAAAACGGACTCTGAAGGCAATGAGCTTTGGACTCAGACTTATGGCGGGGAAGGCGACGACAGGATATATTCTGTTCAGCAGACTACTGACGGAGGCTATGTCTTAGCCGGCTACACGGATTCTTCAGGCGCGGGAGGAAAAGACATGTGGATAATTAAAACCGATGAGAACGGAACCGAGATCGAAAGTCCGTTTATTCCCCAAAGCACAGAACTCTTCCAGAACTACCCCAACCCGTTCAACCCTGTTACGACTATAAGCTACGCTCTAAGTCAGGCAGGTCAGGCAGAGCTAAGTGTTTTTAATCTTAATGGACAACTTGTTAGTTCGTTGGTGAATGGTAAGCAGGAAAAAGGCTCTCACAAAGTTGAGTTCGATGCCGGTGACTTGACTTCGGGACTCTATATTTACACTCTTAAAGTTGACGGTAAAGCGGTTCAGAGCAGAAAAATGATGTTGTTAAAATAATTTTAATATAAGCTCGGTATATAGATATATTTTTCCTCAAGACATCCAATAAGTTTTTTGTCAAGAGTCCAGATTTTTGAATTTGTCTGTATAGCTGACACGATGATAGCTGCGTCGATCAGGCCAACTCCGTTATCTTTGAGTTTATTCTTGAAAGAATATTCACCTGCACAAATAAATAAACCTTTGCTTTCGGGAGTTTTTAAATTCTCGGCATACTCTTTAATTATCCTGACTTCTTTATCAGACCTTGCGCCTTGTAAAAGTTCCCCGGAGACAACTTCCGGCATAAGTATATAATCATTTTCTATAAGACGGATAAATATTTCATGGTCTTTAAGCCTATTCCTTAAAAATTCGATCCATATTGAAGTGTCGGCAATGATCATTTCCTGTTAAGATCCCTTAACTCTTCGGCTCCGTATTTGAAATCAAGAGGACTCTCGGCTACCTGCATGTTAAGTTCTTTTAACTTCTGCATTCTGAGCCATTCTGTTAAAGCAGTCTTAAGAGATTCAGTAATATTTTTCGCTTTCGTCTTTGCCATAACTTCTTCAATAAGTTCATCCTGTATTATCGCTGTCACCTTCATAAAAACAATATACGATAAGCCATCGTATAAGTCAAGTGGAAAATAAAAAAAACCGCAGTAATCTGCGGCTTTTTTGCGGGAGATGAGGGACTCGAACCCCCGACAAACTGGTTAACAGCCAGTTGCTCTACCGACTGAGCTAAGCTCCCGTCT
>JAQVNT010000249.1 GCA_028702975.1 Candidatus Delongbacteria bacterium | reverse complement strand
CCTGATAATAAATTCATGGCACAGTGCGTCCAGCCTTCCTGTTGACACGCCTTCTTCCATATATTTTTCAATATATATGAGTACTTCAGCAGCCAGTTTTCCCGCGGCTCTCATTCTGATGAT
This sequence comes from Candidatus Delongbacteria bacterium, assembly GCA_028702975.1. GTDB lineage: Bacteria > UBA4055 > UBA4055 > UBA4055 > UBA4055 > UBA4055. Next base: position 3,051 of record JAQVNT010000249.1, on the reverse strand, counting down.
CTCTTCTGGACTTTTTACAGGTATCATAATTTAGCAATAGTTTGTAAAAGATTAGCCATCTCGATAGCGGAAAGCATCGCGTCCCAGCCCTTGTTTCCTGACTTTGTACCGGCTCTTTCTATCGCCTGCTCTATTGAATCGGTAGTCAATATACCGAATATAACAGGCTTTCCGCTTTTAAGTCCGACATGAGCTATACCCTTTGACACTTCCGAAGCTACATAGTCGAAATGGGGAGTGTTCCCTCTAATGACGGCTCCGAGACATAAGATCGCATCGTATTTGTCCTGATGAATTTCTGCAAGTTTTTGCGCTGTCAGAGGTATCTCGAAAGCGCCGGGCACCATTACAAGGTCGAGATCCTCTTTGACTCCGCCGTGCCTGATAAAACAGTCTTCGGCACCGCTTATCAGCTTTGCTGTTATCATCTCATTGAATCTTGAAGCAACAATGGCGATCTTTAGCCCTTCCGATTTGAGTTGTCCGTTGAATTTGTTCATTTAAGTCACCTCATATTTTAATTTTTTTTATTTAAACTTACAGGGATCCTGATCGTAAATTCGGTTCCTTTTCCCAACTCTGAAACATATGAGATCTCGGCTCCGTAAGGTTTTAGAAGCGTTTTCACGCTGTCAAGTCCGATCCCTGTGCCTGTCGGCTCATTCACCGCGGCATCACGGAATTTCGGTTTAGTAGTAAAGAACGGCAGGAATATTCTATTCCCCACATCCTTGGATATTCCTTTACCTGTATCGGCTATTTTTACAAAAATATTATCCCCTTCGCAGTAAACGTTTATTGTCATTTTCTTTACCTGAGAATTCCACATGGCATCAATAGCGTTCTTTATAATATTCACAAAACTCTGTGAAAAATCAGAATAAAGTCCGTAAATAACCGGAAGATCTTTGCTGATAGCAAATATCTTCTCCACCTTGTCTTTAAAGAACTGATTAGACAGCAAGAATTCCAGCTCCTGGTCTAAAAGAACTCCCAAATTAAGCAGCTCTTTATTGAGATTCTGCTGATCTCTTGCTTTGGACATTAAATTGCTGATAATTTTAGAAAGTTTGCTGACGGACTGGTCAATAAGATCAAAAAATTTCATGATCTCTTTTATTTTTGCGTCTATCTCAATGTCGCTTCCGAACTTCCCGTTCAGGGACTCACTAAGACTCTCCATCCTTGAGTGCTGAAGCTGTGCGCTGCTCTTTATACCTGAAAGAGGAGTGCTCATATTATGCGCAACTCCCTGAAGCATCATTCCGAATTCGGCAAGTTTGGACTGGTTCTGCAGCTGAAGTGCAAAAGATTTATTTTCCGTCTCAAGCTTTTTCTGCTCTCTCATATCTCTTCCTATACCCAGACTGCCTATAATTTTTCCGTTGTGAACAAGGGATGATATAGAAAGATGTATCGGGATCTGTTCCCCGTTCTTAGCTTCGTACATCACTTCGCCGGCGAATTTTCCGTTCTCTTCCAGAGATCTGAAAAGGTTTTTGATATTCTCTTCCTGTTCCTTATTCTTCACAAGAAAATCAGCAACATGCCTTCCTTTCATCTCTTCGACAGTGTAGCCTAAGATATTCGTCAGAGAAACATTTACATGATTGATCCTGATCTTCGTATCTGTAGCATATATTGTATAGAGGTCTGTCAGCGAATTATGTATGGACTGGTATATCGTATTCACAGCGGAATCTTCTGTTCTTATTCTGAACATGGAAAAATTTAAAAAGAGCCCGACGATATTATTGCTTTCATTGAGAACCGGATTAAGCTTAAACGAAACCGGAAATATTCTTTCTTTACTGTCAACGATACTAATCTTTATGGATCCTTCCCTGAACTTCTTTAAAAGTGCATTTCTCACAATATTCTGAAATCTGACTTTATCATTTTCATGAATTACTTCAAGAATGCTCGTCCCGAATATTGCTGTCCTTGGTTTATTCATGAACCTGCAGAACTTGAGGTTGCAGTCAACTATCTTGAAATAATTGTTTATTTCGACAAATATTTCTTGAGAAATGTCTATATAGTCCTGAGCCACAGAATCTTTTCTCAGATATAGTTCCTTGAGGTCCGCGCTCATTTGCCTTCACCTGAAAGTATTTTTCCGGTCATGTCTGAAGGAATACCTAATCCCATCAGACTCAGAATTGTCGGAGAGATATCAGAAAGTTTACCTTCTGATATTTTCATTTTCTCGTCAGTTATAAGAAACGGCACCCTGTTGGTCGTATGAGCCGTAAAAGGTATTTCGCCATCCATCATTTTTTCTGCGTTTCCGTGATCTGCTGTAATTAACATCAGGTAACCCATATCTTTAGCCGCGCTGTATACTTTTCCTACGCACTCGTCCACTGTCTCAACAGCTTTTTTTGCAGCTTCGAATATTCCCGTGTGGCCTACCATATCGCAGTTTGCAAAATTTACAACTATGAGATCGTAATAATTCCTGATTATTTCCCGGATCAGTTTTTCTGTTACTTTGAAAGCTGACATCTCAGGTACAAGGTCGTATGTAGCCGCTTTAGGAGACGGTATCAGTATCCTGTCCTCTCCCGGATACTCTTCCTCCTTTCCGCCGTTAAAAAAGAAAGTAACATGAGCGTACTTCTCTGTTTCTGCTATCCTGAGCTGTTTCAGGCCTGCAGAAGAAATGACCTGTCCGAGAATATTGTTCATATACTGCTTTGAAAAAAGCGGTTTGAACGGGAAATCATTTCGGTATTGTGTCATGGTCACGAAGTCAAGTTCAAGTTCTTCAGTATTAAAAGGAAGGTCTTCCAGGTTGTTAAGGGCAATTGATATCTCTCTTGCCCTGTCCGCGCGGAAATTAAAGAAAATTACAGAATCTCCTTTCTCTATTGCTCCCACCGGGCTTCCGTTCTCCTTGACACAGGCAGGAAGTATAAATTCATCTGTAACGCCTTTTTTGTAAGATTCTAAAATTATATCTGAGGCAGAATTTCCCGCTTCGCCGATGATGGATCCTGGATCGGTCAGGCAAATGTAAGCTTTTTGTACTCTGTCCCATCTTTTATC
>JAQVNT010000020.1 GCA_028702975.1 Candidatus Delongbacteria bacterium | reverse complement strand
TTTTTTGCCGAATTTCTTTTTCCAGTGATCGCTTACGCGTGTGATAATATCGGAATAGTCGTTCAAAATAATTTTCTGTTCAGGTTGAATGTGCGGCCCGGGAAGGCGGAAGGATCTTTCTTAAGTTCCCTGAATTTTTTCAGAATACCCTCTTCTCCGGTCAGGTCGATTATGATCTCGTGCGCCCTGATGCCCTTCAGGTCTGTGCCTTCTATGGTAAAGTGCTCAGCCGAAGTGAAAATGCTGATGCTTTTGTATTTTCTCACAAAAAATTTAAAACCCTGCCTGTCGGTAAAAGAATCACCTTCTTTGAAATTGTCCGACTCAGCTCTGGAATAGAAAAGAGGCATCCTTGAATATACCGTCATCCTGAGAGGCAGCGGAGAGAGTTTTATGCCTTCTATAGTTTCCATATCCGCCTCGAAAGGTATGTGAGCCGACGCAAGTCCGAGCTCTTTCAGCTTTTTGACAGCCAGGAAGTTATAAGGCGAAAGCCCGTGCCCGCAGTCGATCTTTTTGGATGTCCCTTTGAGCAGTTCGAGGTGGCCTAAATCGTTGACCTCATAAGAAATATTGTTCGTGTGTTCGAGCAGCTTTATCAGATCTTTCATATCCTGAAGCTCATTTTCGAACATGATCGGGAAAAGCGACAGTTCGACCCTGACCTTCGACGCCAGTCTTTTGTATATCTCCGCACGATCCAAGAGCGGTTCGGTAACTATGACCTTTTTGATCCCGGCATCCTTCACATCATCAATGATCTGTTCTATATCGCCTGAACTTATTCTGAGCAGATTCGCGTTCTCAAAGCATACATCGAGCGTATTTTTAGGGTCCTGTTCGGGATTTCGCAATTCGTGATCAAGTTTATGCGGCAGCTTTACGCTTTTTAAGAATTTTATTTCTTTCCTGCTCATCGGAGCTATGAGAGAACCGAGGTCGGAGATGATATTGTTAAGCTGGGACTTTGAAATTAAAATATCTGTGTCGATCTCGAACCTGCCCAGGAACAGATTACCGAAGGATACATCTCGCAGTCTTTCTTCCAGTTCAGACAGAAAAACCCCTCTTCTTTCATCAACAAGCTTTTTTAGCCTGACTTCAAGCCGGGCATCACCGTAAACCGTTGAAATTGAAATGTTCACCCTCTCGGCGCAGACGATCTTAAGATCATACCAGTTCATTCTTTCTTTTCTGTCTTCCGAAGTTGACCTGACGGCTGTCTGGACCGTTCCCGAATTCCTTGAAGTGATGAGGTTATCGCATGAACCGTAAAATCCTTCTCCCTGCTCTCTTCCGGAAAACTGCGACGGATCAGCACCGTCATGCTCAGTGCCGTTCAGAAGGCTTCTGTAAAACCGTGTTATCCCGCCTACCCATTCCGCGCTCTTCAGCCTTCCTTCTATTTTGAGTGCCGCAACACCGGTCTTTTCGAGTTCCTTCAGCCTTGCGGACAGATTTAAGTCCTTCATGGAAAAATAAGGCTGAAGATCATCTGACCCGTCACGGCCGAACCTGAACCGGCACGGAGCCTGACATGTGCCCCTGTTGGCCGATTTTCCCCCGAACCATGATGACATTAAACATTTTCCGGAAAACGAAAAGCACATCGATCCCTGAACGAATATCTCGGCTTTGGGAAAATACGGCCTGACCAGCGCGCTAATCTCGCCATTGTCGAGTTCGCGCGCGAGAACGGCTCTGGACGCGTCCAGAGCCTCCGCGGCGGACATTGCCGCCGAGTTCGCTATCCCGAACTGGGTGCTTAAGTGAAATTCCAGCGGCTCAAAATATTTTCCGATCAGGTAGATCAGCGCAAGGTCTTTTACGATAACCGCATCGGCCCTGCACTTTTTTATAAAAATAAGGATCTTCGCCGCGTCCGCCAACTCGGTTGATTTAAGGTCGATATTAAGAGCAATATAAACCCTGACACCTTTCGAATGCGCATAAGCAACAGTTTCCTCAAGCTCATCGAATTTAAAATTCCTTGCGGGACGCCTCGCATTGAACATATTAAGACCGAGATACACTGCATCAGCCCCGCTTTCGACGGCGGCATATAAAGCCTCCTTATTCCCTGCGGGGGACATGAGTTCCATCATTTCAAGTACCGGTATTTATTTCTTCTTCTTCGTTTTTGGAATACTGTATTTAATAAGGATCTGGTTTTTCTCTACAATATCGCCCGCCTTGACATAAATCTCGCTGATCTGAATATCATAATCAAGAACGATCTCGTTGATCATCTTCATTGCTTCAAGTGAGATAATATTCTTGCCTGCATTTATAACCTTTCCCTTAACGGCAGGTATATCAGTTATCTGACCGGGTATGAAGGCCCTGATCTCGGATTTGTTCAGCTTAGGCGGTTTAAGCGACTTTAAGAGCTCGTATTTTCTTGTGAAATTCGTTTCGTATTTTGCGCCGTCTATTATAAGTTCGTCCATTTCTGATCCGCCTGTTTTTATAGAGGTATAGAATCGTGTTTGTGTTGTTTTTTTACTATCTGCTTTGTTTTGGCGATCTCGAAAGAAGTTATGATCTTTTCTCTCGTTTCTTCAGGAGTGATCACGGCGTCAACATAAGCTTTGGAAGCCGCATTATACGGATTTGAGTATTTTTCTTTGTATTCGCTTATTTTTGCCTGTCTGACTTTTTCAGGATCAGATGCTTCGGATATCTCTTTTGCAAAAATGATATTACATGCTCCTTCAGGTCCCATAACTGCTATTTCGGCTGTCGGCCATGCGTAAACAAAGTCAGTCCTCAGATGTTTCGAAGCCATAGCTATATATCCACCGCCGTAGGCTTTTCTGATAATGACCGTTACTGTAGGAACTGTAGCTTCAGAATATGCGAAAAGAAGTTTAGCGCCGTGCCTGATGACTCCGTAGTGCTCCTGATCGATCCCGGGAAGATAGCCGGGAAGGTCAACAAGGGTAAGTATCGGTATTCCGAAAGAGTCGCAGAACCTGACGAATCTTGCTGCTTTGTCGCTTGAATCGACATCAAGCACGCCGGCAAGGTATTTCGGATTGTTCGCCACTATTCCGACAGGTTTTCCGTCCAGTCTGGCAAATCCGACAGTAATGTTGGGCGCGAAATATTTCTGAACTTCAAAGAAATAAGAGTCGTCAACGATATATCCTATAAGATCTTTCATGTCGTAAGCTATCTTATTGTCGTCCGGGATTATATTTTCGATCTTTTTTCTGTTTTTTGGAGGTTTTGGCTTGGCTTCCGGAAGAGGTTTATTCCAGGCTGAAGGAATGAAACTGAGAAGTTGTTTGATCTGTCCGAGCGATTCAAGTTCGGATTCGGCAAAAAAATGCGCATTCCCCGTGATCTCGTTATGTACCCTCGCACCGCCCAGACTTTCAGGGTCGATCTTTTCTCTGAGAACGGATTCAATGACCTTGGGGCCTGTTATGAACATCTGGGAAAGCTTGTCCACCATGAAAACGAAGTCTGTTATGGCGGGAGAATAAACCGCACCGCCGGCACATGGACCCATTATTACTGAAAGCTGGGGTATCTTTCCGCTGTTGATCGTGTTCCTGTAGAATATCTCGCCGTATCCGGCAAGTGAATCCACGCCTTCCTGGATCCTGGCGCCGCCCGAGTCGTTTATGCCGATAACGGGAATCCCCATATTTGAAGCGATGTCCATTACCTTAGTGATCTTTGCGGCGTGCATTCTCCCCAGAGATCCTCCGGCGACCGTAAAGTCCTGAGCGAAAATACAGACCGGTCTTCCGTCGATCTTCCCGAATCCGGTAATTACCCCGTCACCGGCGAGTTTCTGTTTATCCAGTCCGAAATCTCTTCCCTGGTGTTCGACGAAAAGATCTATTTCATTAAATGAATTTTTATCCAGAAGCTGTTCTATTCTTTCCCTGGCGCTCATGAGCCCTTTTTCTTTTCTTTTCATCAGCTTGTCATCACCGCCGCCTTTTTTCAGGATACCGGCTTTTAACAAAAGCTGATTTATTTTTTCGAGCATTATACCTCCTAATATCTGATTTAGTACGCATTACCAATGTTCCGGCATTATAATTTAAGTCATATTTTTATCAATTGCAATCAATTTTATATCGCTGAAAAATCGCTTGACATTCAAATATTCCGGTTATATATTTGCCCTGTTTTGCGGGTATGGTGGAACTGGCAGACACGCCAGACTTAGGATCTGGTGCCTTACGGTGTGGGGGTTCAAATCCCTCTATCCGCACAAAAAACGGCTGAATTGCCGTTTTTTTTATTTTTGGAAGTTTCATCAGTTTAAAATCATTAAAATTTGTCTTGACGGGTTATAATAAGGTGTTTATATTGAGTTCAAAAATAAGCAGTGTTGTGAAAAAAGTAACAGCACTTGGAATAAATTAAAAAATGCGAGGAAAAGATGTACAAACTAAAAGAGTTCATGGCTGAACTTGAGAGAAAGAATCCTGCTCAACCTGAGTTTATTCAGGCGGCTAAAGAAGTTGTGGAATCTGTTATCGAGATGGTTAACGAGAACCCCCGTTACCTTAAAGGAAAGATCCTTGACAGAATAACTGAACCTGACAGAGTTTTCATGTTCAAAGTTGAATGGGAAGATGATAAGGGCGAGATCCAGGTCAACAAGGGATACAGAGTTCAGTTCAACAACGCTATCGGACCTTACAAAGGCGGACTCAGGTTCCATCCGAGCGTAACACTGGGAGGTCTAAAATTCCTCGGTTTCGAACAGATGTTCAAGAACAGTCTGACAACTCTCCCTATGGGCGGAGGAAAAGGCGGATCGGATTTTAATCCCAAAGGTAAATCAGACAACGAAGTAATGAGGTTCTGCCGTTCTTTCATGACTGAACTTCAGAAGTACATCGGACCGGAGACAGACGTACCCGCAGGAGATATCGGAGTAGGCGGAAGGGAGATCGGTTACATGTACGGACAGTACAAAAGACTCAGAGACGAGAATACAGGCGTTCTTACAGGAAAAGGTTTGAACTGGGGCGGATCGCTTATCAGACCTGAAGCAACAGGTTTCGGAGCGGTTTATTACGCAAATGAAATGGTAAAATACAAGAAAGATTCGATGAAGGGTAAAGTTGTTGCATGTTCAGGTTTCGGTAACGTTACTTGGGGTACAGTAATAAAAGCTACTGAACTCGGCGCGAAAGTTGTTACTATCTCAGGACCTGACGGATACATTTATGATGCAGAGGGCGTTAACACCCAGGAAAAATTCGACTACCTTCTGGAACTTAGAGCTTCAAATAACGATATCGTTGCTCCTTACGCAAAAAAATTCAAAGGCGCAAAATTTTTCGCAGGTAAAAAACCCTGGGAAGTAAAATGTGACATGGCTCACCCCTGCGCAATACAGAACGAGCTTAACGGTGATGACGCAAAAACTCTGATCAAAAACGGCGTTAAATATGTGGTTGAGACTTCAAATATGGGTTGTACAGCAGATGCTGTTGAAGAATTCTTACACGCAAAGATCGCTTTTGCTCCCGGTAAAGCGGCTAACGCCGGCGGAGTGGCTACATCAGGACTTGAAATGAGCCAGAACTCCATGAAACTTTCATGGGCAAAAGAAGAAGTTGACGAAAAACTGAAAATGATCATGAAAAACATTCATGACGCAGGCGTTAAGTACGGAAAAGAAAAAGGCGGGTTCGTGAACTATGTAAGAGGTTCGAACATAGCCGGATTTAAGAAAATCGCTGATGCCATGATGGACCTCGGATACTAGGAATAAAACTTTTGTTTAACTAAAAAAGGCTCGAATTCGAGCCTTTTTTAGTTTGCGGAAAGCTCCATAATAAAATATATTTCATAACTTATTAATTGACAGGGAGGCGGTATTATGGAGAAAAGCCAAAAAGAATTCTTATACGAACTACTCAGAACACCATCGCCGTCAGGCGCAGAAATAAATATCCAGAAAAAATGGATGGAATATACTAAAAATTATGCTGACAGGGTTGAAACCGATATCGGCGGGAACGCGATCGCGATACTGAACCCGAAAGCGAAGTTCAAAGTGCTTCTTGCCGGACACTGCGACGAGATCGGTTTTATAGTAACACAGATAGACGAGAACGGATTTATAAGCTTCGGGCCTGTAGGCGGTATCAGCCACAAAGTAGCTCCCGGTCTTCGGGTCGAAATACTGGGAGAAAAGGAAAGTGTTGACGGAGTGATAGGTGTCAACGCGGAACATCACGGGGGGCTTAAGGAAAAATTCGAATATGAGGATCTTTTCATCGATTGCGGTTTCAAAAGTAAAAAAGAAGCTCAGAAATATGTAAATGTAGGAGATTTCGCTGTTTACAGATCTGAGATAACAGAACTGAAAAACGGTCTGATATCCTCCAAAGCGTTAGATGACAAGACCGGTGCTTTCATCGTGGCAGAAGTTATCAGAAGGCTCAAAGGACAGAAACTGAATGTCGGAGTTTATGCGGTCAGTACAACGAGTGAAGAGATCGGGCTCTGCGGAGCGTATTTTGCCGCCGCCGGTATAGATCCTGACCTTGCGATAGCCTGCGATGTCACATGGGCAACAGACTACCCGACAGTGAACAGATCAAAATACGGTGATTACAAGGTTGACGGCGGTCCGCTTCTTGCTGTGGGTTCTCCAGTCAGCGTGAAAATAAATAAAATGCTGAAAAAAGCTGCGGACAGGAAAAAAATACCTGTTCAGATAGAGGTCGTACCCAGAATTACCGGGACCGACGCCGACAGGATGAGGTTCACGAACACAGGCGTGCCTGTAGCACTCGTTTCACTTCCGATCAGATATATGCATTCACCTGTCGAGACTGCAAGTTTAGATCAGATTGAAAATGTAATTGAAATACTGACCGGATTTATTAAAGATCTGAGCGGAAAGGAAAATCTTAAACCTCTGGAATAGTTATGGACGACAAAACTACCGTAAGGATAGACAAATGGCTTAAGGTGGCCCGGTTTTTTAAGCAGAGGGAGCTTGCAGCTGAAGCAGTGGAATCCGGGAGGGTCAGGGTCAACGGGGAAAGAGTAAAGCCTTCAAGGTCTGTTGTTCCGGGCGATGTTCTGACCGTAAAACAGAATTCTGCATATGTAAAATATACTGTGCTTGAAGTGACGGACAGATCTCTTCCCAAAGAGAAAGCGAGGGAGCTTTATAAAAAGCATGAGCCTGAAGAGAAGAGGTCGGAAGAAGCGAACGAACTCATCAAGATACTTGAAGAACAGGATAAACTGAACAGGCAGGAACAGGACAGAAAGGGACGGCCTACAAAAAAGGACCGGAGGATATTAAACAAATACAAACACATGACAAATGGTTAAGATAAGAGATCTCAGGAAAGATTTTAAAAAATACAACTGTACTGTAGAATGCAGGTATCTGGATATAGAAACCGGAAATTCATTCGGGATCTATGGAGATACCGGATCCGGAAAAACGCTTTTTACGAAGATCATCACGGGTCTTGCCGGCAATTATTCAGGGTCTGTTGAAATTGGCGGAACCGAGCTTAAGAAACTTTACAGAAAGAAGCTGGGTTATGTACCTTTCAGGAATATCCTGTACGGTAACCTTACCCTAAAAGAGATGTCGGTATTTTTGTTAAAACATTACAGCATCGATCCTAACGAGTATAAAGTCAAAATGGACTGGTTCTCTGAATTCTGGGATATAAAGCGATTTGACGGATATAGAATATCCGAACTTACGGACGGCCAGCTTCAGTCAGTAAAGATTTTTGCCGGACTTATACATTCTCCTTCAGTTCTGGTAATTGATGAGCCCTTTAACGGTTTGGGTGAAGAAAATTCGGTTAAATTCAGAGACCTTTTTACGGATATAGGCAAAAGGGATGTGACCGTGCTTGCCGTTTCGTCAAATATGAGTTCTCTGGAGCTGATAACTCAACGAACATCAAGTATATCGAACGGAAGAATTGAATAGAAAATGATATTAAACGGGTTGATCAAGGAATTCAGGATCTTTTTCAGGAACAAAACTGTTCTAACTACGATAATATTTATCCTTTTTATCGAGATCGCAGTAATAATAAGATCGTCGTCGGCGGTCCGTATGTCTGAAGTCAGCGCAGTGTTCTATTTTAAATTTTTCCAGCAGCATCTGATGATCATGTTCTTTCCTGCTGTTCTCGCGAATATTCTGATGGCGGCTTTTTCAGTAACTTCGGAGAAACAGTCGTCAATGCTTGCAAAGCTTCTGCCGAAGGGAGAATGTTTCATGATGAGGAGCAAGGTGTTTTTCTGTTCGATACTTTCCGCATTTATGGGCATTTCCTACATGTTAACTGCTGTCTGGGCAAGCGGGCTCGGGATTTTCCCGGACCACAGGTTCGTTATATTTCTCAGCGCATCATTTTTGTTCATGATCAGCGGTCTGTCATCTTTTACGGTTTATTTTGCTTTCAGCAGATTCGGAGGCTCAAATGATTACGAACCGAAGGTCAGGGTTATGATGATCTATATGTTTATTGTATCGTTTATAATCATGGTTTTTTACTTCTTCATTTCTGTGAGTTTAAAAACTTATTTTGATTATGTTACCGGCTTCAGAATAGATTACCCGAATGTAGAGTTCCTGCTGTTTCTGTCATCGAATTTTTTATTCCTGATCATAGCACGGATCATGCTGAACGGCGGAGAAAAGAAACTTTCTGAGGGTTTGATTTGAACAATTTGCAACCTTTTCAGTTTATAAAAGATTTAACAGGCTAAAGGTACGATTTGAAGTATGTTGGACCGATAATATTATCATTACTGATAACGATAGGCACAATAAGCGCCCAGCAGAGGTTGTCGAAAAATTCCGGCGGTAAAGCTGAAATTCAGGATCGAATTCTGGAAAGACAGCTGACTTACGCCGCAGCCGTAGAAAAAAGGGGCGACATACATTCGGCATATCTGGCGTATAGTCAGCTTATAAAAAAACACGATAGGGACCGGCGTGTCGTTTCCGGTTATGTTGATCTGAGCATTAAGGATAACAAGATCAAGGATTGCGAAGTCACCCTTAAAAATATTGTGAAAAAATACCCTGTTCAGGCAGATGTATCAGGTGAAGATAAGAGTCAGGACATCTTTCCTATCGAAATTTTGGGTTATGTGGCGGAATTATACCTGAGAACGGAGAGAGGCGCAGCCGGGCAGGAAGTTCTAAGTGTGATCGATTCTTCGGGTTTTCCTAAAAAAACAAGGTCTGAGATCAGGGCTGAAGTTTATATGAGATCGGGATTATTCAGGGATGCAGAAAAAATATTCCGCATGCTCAGAAAAGAAGTAAAGAACGAAAATTCCTATGCGTACGAGCTTTTCATGATAAATTATCAACTTGGAAATGCGGAAAAATTCGCAGATGAGCTGATAAGAGCCGCTGTTTCGGATGCCGGAAAGGATAAAAGGTCAATGATTGAGAGTTCTTTTAATCCCAGAGCGGAATTGTTCAGGCTCTTCGAATCGGATCAGTTCAAAGATTCTATTCTGCATGCTGCTGAAGTTATCTACGATTCAGGCTCTAATGAGGCCGGGAGCATTCTGTCGGAACTTTATTTTAGCGCAGGAGATTATGATAAGGCTTACGAAGTATTAAAGAGTACAGGTAAAAAAGGATCGTCGAACTCACTGATAAAAGAATTCGCCGTAAAGCTCTATAGGGAAAAGCAATATGAAAGATCATCCCATTTTTTCAGGCTTTATTATGGATCCCTAGGGAAAAATACGACAGAAGATGTTTTCTTATTGTATATTTCAAGCTTAATTCAGTCCTCAAAATATGCTGAAGCTGAAAAGATCATAATGGAGAGTCGGCCGGAAAATTCGGAACTGATGCTGGCAGACCTTTATCACAATAGACTGAACAGGTCCGATGATGCTCTGAAACTCTATGAAAAATATCTCAGATCAAAGAAGGCTCAAAGCCAATACTGGAGAGATTATCTGACGCTTCTAATAGCTAAAGGCGATCATCAGGCAGCCAAAAGATCAGTCATAAAAGTTTTCGAAGAAAATATTGCAGATGTTTTTGATCCCACGGAATTCACGGAATTTAAATTTCTGGAAGCTGTAATATATCTGAATCTGAGAGATCGGCAAAAATTTGCTGAATTATCGGACTTCCTGATCAAAGACAATTTTCCTTCAGACCGGGATAACGACCTTCTGAGGATCAGAAAAGATATCTCCGTAATAGGCGACGATGACGGCTTTATGGGGGAATATCTCAAAATACTTATAAAAAGCATGGACAATTCTGCAGAAACAGGCAAACTTAAATTCGATTACGAAAAAGAAGAAAACAGACAGAAAAAGCTCCTGCTGATAGAATGCAGGTTCAGGTATCTCGAGCTTAACGGGGAAAATGAAGAGCTTCTTGAGCTGGCGGAAATTATGGCGGGTCCTGAACTTATAGACAATAATTTTGCAAGACTGATCACCGGATATGCAAAGAGATCAGGACATACAGCGGAAATTAAGAATGTTCTTCTTTCGATCCTTAAAAGCGGCGCGGGAGAAGAGATAAAAGCAGAGATCAGAGAGTTAATAAGGGAAAGAGAACCGTCTTGAAACTTAAAAACCTTAATATTTTACTATTAATCCTGACAGCGTCCGTACTCACAAATGTTTATGCCGGCTTTTTCCCGTTAAAGCTTTCGGGCAGCTTATCAGGCATGGCTGAAATTTATCCTGAGCAAAAGATCAATTATTTAACAGTGTTCTCGAGGGATTCAGTTCTACTGGATGCGGACCCTGCGGTTTACCGTTCCGGCGCAGAATTTGATTCTACATACAGATTCGCAATTGTTTATGAGAGGCTTTACGATCAGGAGATTAAGCCTTCAAGGATAATAAATTTTGATGACTTTATATCTGCGAAACTCAAGCACACAGACAAGAATCTCTGGCTATCATCAGTTAGCAAAAACATGGGAATAGAATCAGCGTCATTATCGGTCGGCAACGAGATCGCGTTAGACATTCCTTTCAAGATCAAATCCAGAACATTCCACAGGGTTTTTGGAGGCAGCAATATAGGCCTGAGGGTAAAAGGTTCTCTTTCAATAAGTCTTACGGGGCAGAAAAGCTATACTGACGCGGTAAACGCCGAGAATGAGAGTTTTGACTTTACTCTGGATCAGACGCAGAACATATCGATCAGAGGTAAAGTGGGTACGAAAGTCGATGTGGATATCGCGCAGAACACCGAATCTTTTGATTTTGAGAATTCGCTTAAGATCACATATACAGGCGAAAGCGACGAGATAATACAGAAACTTGAAGCTGGAAATATCGGATTAAGCCTGCCGGGAACAAAATATGTGAGTTTCAGCGGAGTAAACAACGGCCTTTTCGGACTAAAAGCTCAAACGAAACTAGGAAAGCTTAAATCCACATCAATAATGTCCTTCGAGAAGGGCAAGAAGAACCAGATCGAAGTTAAAGGCGGTGTAAAGAAGCAGGAAAAAACTGTCAACGCCAAAGATTTTACAAGATACAAATATTTCTTCCTCGAAGATATGTACAGAGAGAATATGGCGACCGAGGAAAATTACAGGAGATTGAAGGAAAACCTTCCGCTCATAGCGCCGGAATATAAGATAAAAAATTATTCACTTGAGCTTTATGTGACAAGGAAAGGCACCGGAAGTCAGCCGAAGGCCGACATTTATGTGGATTTTATCGACAGCGTAAGAATCGAGGAAAATCAGTGGGTAATGCTTGTTGATGAGGATCAGTACGAGGTTTTTAACGAGCTTGGGTATATAAGACTTAGGTCGCTCTATCTGTCAGGTTCGGATATACTTGCCGCAAGGTATGTAAAGCAGAATGTAGTGACCAATGAGAACGATTCCGTCGGAAGTTCAAATGCCGACAATACTAAGCTCAAACTGAAGATACTTGCAGAATTCAATCAGAAACCCACCGATCCGTGGGATGATCTTGAATGGAAGAATGTTTACAATCCGGGCGGCGTGGATATTCCGAGAGACGGGTTTAAGCTTACTATCAGAAAAAACGCTGCAGGTGGTGTGAGGACGGAAGAATACGATGAGCAGGGACAGGCTAAGCCGTATCTTTACTGGTATGACGTAAATAAGACCGAGGTTCTGGATGAAGTTGATGTCATATTTTTAAATTCTGCATTCGGGGAATTCACTTTCCCCAACCAGCGTCCTTTCGATCCTGACCTCAACAGCACAGCATACGATCATTATGACGAGGTAATGGTCGACAGCCTTTTTTCCGACCCTGAGATATATGATAATTACTCATATACAGGATCGAATTTTGAGCTCAAATTCGAGTTTTCCAGCAAATCAAGCACATACGATCTCGGGTTCAATGTGATCGATGGGTCTGAAGTAGTCAGATCAGGCGCAACGACACTCAAGAAAGATGTAGATTATATCATCAACTATAATTCGGGACAGCTGTCCATAATCAACGAAAGATATCTGACGGCTGATATTGACATACTTTACGAATCCGCCACGATATTCCAGATGGATCAGAAGCTGCTTTTGGGAAACAGGCTGGAGTACAGTTTCGGCGAAAATTCCTATATAGGAGCAACTATACTTTATCTTTCGGAGGAGACAAATGAGGAGCGTGTCCATGTGGGTTATGAACCGAAAAGGAACCTTGTTCTCGACCTGAACGGAGAGACGAAATTCGATCTTCCGTACTTAACAAGAGCTGCAGACTGGCTTCCGCTGATCGAAACTGACCAGAATTCAGAGATATCTTTTGAAGGCGAGATAGCAAGGATATACCCCAATCCCAACCCTTTGGATGCCGCATATATTGACGACTTTGAGAGCAGTAAAATAAAAAAATCACTTGGAATAACATACGGCTCGTGGACAGAATC
>JAQVNT010000248.1 GCA_028702975.1 Candidatus Delongbacteria bacterium | reverse complement strand
CCTGCGCGGTATTGTAGCTTGTCGTACTGTAGTGAGGAATGCCTATGTAAGATACTATAAACCTTCCGTTCGCGCTGTCCGCGTAATAATATATGCTTCCGCCCGCAGTCGGATTCATATCATCCCAGAATAAAGCAAGTACGTCGTTCGGGGTCGCTGTGTCCGGAATGTTGCCGTTTGTATATGCCGTTACTGTTGATGTGAATGATAAAAATCCGTTCGAGCATATTTTTACGCTTGTATAATCGACTCCGTAAAAATTGAATGTGAACCCAAGATTTAAAGCAGCTGAATAAGCATCATCTCCGAGTGAAACAGTTGATCCCGATCCGGTTATATCAACCCAGCTGTAAACGGGGCCGCCGACTTCGTCTGAATCGGTCCATTTGTAACCAAAAGTATCAGGACCGCCGGAACCTTTAATTTCTTTACCGCCCGTGTAGTTGATCGACATGCTGTAATTGAGCGTACCGAGATCGGTGTTCTCTACAGCAAATGCTTTGTTGACTGATGCTCCCGGTGCTGCAGTGGCAGACAATAATGTAGGATTCAGGTTGATGTCGGGGACTATTCCCGTACCTGTTACAGCAAGTTACTGTGTTGCATGGTTCGTATCAGTCGAAGTTATCGTAATATTGCCGTTGTATGTCCCTGCTCCTGTCGGTTCAAATGTCAGATTGAATGTTTTTGAACTCTGAGGCGCAACAGAGTAGCTCATTGTGTTCTTAGCGTCCTTTATTGGTTTCTCGGACAGATCTTTTGAAGCTAATGTTACTGTATAACCGACTATAGTGGTGATATCACCAAGAAGGTATTCTGAGCTGTGAGAATTCGATATCTGGAATGTTTTTACAAGTGAACTTCCTAGACTCACACTGCCGTATGACAGCGAGCCGGGAGTATATGCAAATGTTCCGCCTGTATCTCCGGTACAAAGAACGTCTTCAAAATAAGGCTGCTTGAACTGAGCCGTAATTACAAGTTTCCCAGTATCTCCTACTGTATAAGTTGAGATCGGAACCACAGCAACACCTGATGAGTTTGCTCTTGCCGCTCCGTGAAGATTTCCGTTCTGGTCACCCATAGCCACATAAGCGTAAGGTGTTGTTGTTACAGTATAAGTTGTCGCTCCCGGTGCAATAACGCCGTCATGAGAAGCTGTCATAGTTCCCGGAATGCCGAAATAGATCATTACTGACGGGTCGCCAAAAAGATGATAAGCAGACCAGTAATCGTCCGTAAATCCGGTATTAAGCTGCTCGACAGCCATAAGACCCACATGTTTTACAGAAGCCTGTGAAGAATAGCCGAGAGCCATAACTCCGTCGTACATACCGGGCTTTGAAACATCAAGAGGAGGCTGAGCTATGCTTTCAACATTGGAACCCACACCCATAGTAAGGTCTTCATCCCAGTAAGTTGACATGGAAGCTCCGATATAACCGACCGCTCCTCCATCAGCTTGTTTAAGGAGATTTTCTCCGAAACAGTAATCAGCTCCGCCATAAGATGATGCGTAAGATGAGTTATTTGTGAAGGAACCTGTTAAGCAACAATTACCGACTAATAGAGGATATTCCCCCGCATTTCCGAAGGCTGCTACATCATTTGGTTTACCCAAAGGATTTGTCCCGTATAATTCGGGATCCTGAAATCCTGTATTACATCCGTGAGCAGTATAATTATAGAAATTGGCTCCGGCTGATATCTGAGCTACGATCTCTGCTTCATCGGTCGTTGTACCTGAATCAGGATAGTAATGAGTAGTTGCGTTGGGCATTCCGTTGGCTGAATTAAAATAGTATGTCCAGCCGTAATATATCTGAGGATTTCCATGACTTACACCAAATCCGGTATCGTATCCTGCTGTTCCAATAGGCGCTGTCAGATAGGCAAGATCAGGTGTGGCTACAAGGAATTGTTCTTTTTCGTACCATAATGTTTTGTCAACCTGAGCAGTAAGATCTGCTGCCGCCCTAACCGTCATTCTACCGACATACATCGAAGGTATCCTGTTAGTTGTACCGGTTGCACCCATAACTCCGTACATCAGGTCTGAACCACACACATCGCCGGTTGAACCGAGAGGCGGATCAAGTTCTGCCTGAACGGCATAGGTTCCGTCCGCATCACCGACGATCAGAACAAATGATGGTTTAGGATTAAGTGTGTTGTACTGATTTTCAACCCAGGAATCGTTCGTCGAAATAGTAGATGAAGTAGCTACATAATTTACTATTACATTGAAACCTTTCTCTTTTTTCCATGCGATAAGCCTGTTAAGATCAGCATTTCCGTTAAGTGCAGTGGCAGCCACGATAAGATAAGTAACCGGGTAGCTCATCAGGTCAGCTTTAGAATCTAAGGCCGGTGATTTATAATTTATCAGTTGAGACATAGCTGATTCGAAATAAGGAGAGTACTCTTCAACTGCTTTTCCTTTAGCATTCGAAGTAGAGCCTTTGAATTTAACCCTGACTTTAAGATCGTTGTAAACTTCAACAGTTCCTTCAGTAGGATTATATTTGAAAGGATAAATCTTCAAAACACCGACACCAACGCCTCTCATTGTTCCGCTTTTTGATACTTCAGCGAGAACTCCGTCGTTGAATTTTGAAGACATATAAGCGCTTTCGTTGTAAATAAACTTAATGTCTTCGGGTTTAGTCATCTTTGAGTAACTCGGCTGTGCCGGGAAAACTGGATGCTCAATTCCGAGTTCTTTAAGGCTGTAAACCTTTTTGTCGTAGCTTATTACTTCTACTGAAGGTTCTGCTCCGTAAGGTATAGCGATCAGTTCGTGCATAGCCGGTAAAGCGGGTGAACCCTCATTTCTGGTAAGATAACCTTTTTCGATCTCCAGTTTCGAAAAAACACCCTTTTCGGTATTTATTTCGTTATGGATGATTGATCCGATACTGAATCCAACTTCCAGGTATTCATCGGCAGAGTCCGAGATCTGATATCCCGTTGTCTTTGAATTATCCAGTACCGCGACATTGGCAGCGCTCAGGATGAACGCCATGGCCAAAACCATTGTGTAGAACTTTTTCATTTTAACTCCTCAACTTTTATTTATTAATTAGATTCTCCTCAAAAAGTTTTATATAATGAAATAGTTGTAAAATAGGCGATTTTTTACTTGCTTTAGTGCACGGATAAGCTTATATTTCCATTCAAAACCGTGCATTTGGAGGATTTTAAA
>JAQVNT010000247.1 GCA_028702975.1 Candidatus Delongbacteria bacterium | reverse complement strand
CAAGAACATCCAGATTTGAGAATTCCTTTGCGTAGAATTTGTTATAATATTCGGTCAGCATTCTGTGCATGTTGAAACCTTTACCTACAGAATATATGGAGTTCTTCATCATTTCGACCCACGGCTCAGGATAATAGCTTTCGCTCTTCTCGTAGTATTTTTCCGTGATCTCCTCTTCCAGAAGGTCATATACCTGCTGAGCTTCAGCTGAAGTCTTCTGCGCGATGTCGGAGTAAATATCGCCCGCCGTGATAGCCCAGCCGTTATCCCCGTTATAGCACTCTGGCCACCAGCCGTCAAGAACGCTTAGGTTAAGTACTCCGTTGATCCCGGCTTTGATACCTGATGTTCCGCTTGCCTCGAGAGGTTTTATCGGATTGTTCAGCCATACATCGACACCCTGGACCATATGACGCGCTATGTCCATATCATAATCCTCTACGAAAACAACATGGTCTTCAAGGCCGTATTCAACTGCGAAATTCAGGATCTCTTTTATTATCGTTTTTCCTGCAATATCGGCTGGATGAGCCTTGCCGGCAAAGATTATCTGTACGGGCTTTTGCGGATTCATGAGTATTTTTTTCAGCCTTTCAGGATCCTGAAGCAAAAGATTGGCCCTTTTGTATGTCGCGAACCTTCTTGCGAACCCGATCGTTAAAAACTGCGGGTTGAGCACATTTGAAGCTTTTTTTATGCTTTTGGCCGGAGCTCCTCTTCTCTGAAGAGTGTGCACAAGTTTTTTTCTTACGAAAGTAACGAGCTGCTCTTTTCTTCTTTTGTGGGCTTCCCATATCTCATTGTTCGGTATTGCCGACACGCCTTCCCATATTTCCGGTCTGTTAGCCTTGTGCATGTAGTCGGGACCCAGATAACGGTCGAACAAGTAAGTGATCTCCATACTCAGCCAGGTCTGAAGGTGAACGCCGTTAGTTACAAAACCGATTGGTACTTCATCATCATGCATGTGAGGGAATATCTCTTTCCACATGTTCCTTGAAACCTCGCCGTGAAGTTTCGATACACCGTTCCTGAATTTGGAATATTTTATCGCGAAAATAGGCAGCCAGAAAATACGGGAATTATCGACTCGGCCGCACTGGAGGAACTTGTCTAAGGTCATTCCGAGAGCTTCGACATCATGCTTGAAATATTCGCGGATGAATGTTTCGTCGAAATGTTCATTTCCTTCGATGACCGGTGTATGTGTGGTGAAGACTGTTGACTGAATTATAAGCTGTTTAGCCTTCTCGAAGCTCATTTTCTGATCTATTACGAGATTTTTCATTCTTTCGATTATCAAAAATGCTGAATGACCTTCGTTCAGATGGAATATCTTAGGTTTGATCCCGAGTAGGTCCAGAGCCTTGAGCCCGCCCTGACCGAGTATTATCTCCTGCTGGATCCTCAGATGTTTGTCGGCAACATAGAGGTGATCGGTTATGCAGCGCGTAGAGAGGCTGTTCTGAGGGATATTCGTGTCGAGCAGATACAGCTTTACTTTTCCGACATCGATCTCCCAGATCTTGATCCATACATCTTCATTCTTGATCTTGAGAGGGAACATTACAGGCTCACCGGCGGCGTTCAGGGTCTCTCTTACAGGTTTAAGGTACCATTTATTCTCAAGATACTCTTCCTGCTGGAAACCGTCTATGGCGATCCTCTGGTTCATATATCCGTAAGTATAAAGAAGACCTATCCCGTAAAGAGGGATGCCGGTATCCGACGCAGCCTTAAGATAGTCTCCCGCAAGAACGCCGAGACCGCCCGAATAAATGGCTACTGATTCGTGCATACCGAACTCCATAGAAAAATACGCTATCGAATCATCCTTGTCCGCGGGCACATCCGTTCCTTCCTCATCAGTATAATAACCCTCGAAGCTCATATATCTTTTGAATTTATCATGCACTTTTTCAAGCTCATAAATAAATCCGCTGTCCTTAGAAAGCCTTTCCATTTCTTCCGGCGGAAGTTTGTGCAGAAATTCAACGGGGTTATGCTTTACACTTCTGAAAAGTTCGGGATTGATCCTTCTGTAGAGCCTTTCAGCCTCTTTGTCCCATGTTGACCACATATTGTAGGATATTTCGTACAAAGGCTCCAGGGAATCGGGAGCGACGGGCTTAACATAAAAGTTCTTGAATTTCATAATTGTTCTCCGAAAGTTATATTTTCTCTTCAAGATCGGTGATGGCGTTCATAAAATTCCTGTAGCCTGCTTCGGGTGATCCGTAAGGCGAGAAATATTTATGCACATCTCCGTCTTGGAAATATTTCGTGGACATATAGTAAAAATGGTCCGAAGTGGAAAGTTTTCTCGCAGCTTCTATCAGGTCCGCGTTCCCTGTGGCTTTGATCCTGGGAAGCAGTTCATAGAAGGTCTCGAGTGCGTTATACTGCATATCGTTCTCTCTCCAGGCGGAAAGGTCTCTCTCCATATCGGCCCATGAAACAGGCTCGGGGAAAGAAATGCTCTCAGGCTGGTAATTTGTTTTTTCCAAAACATCCGAAGGCCAGGAGAACTCGATCTTGCGGGATCTCAGAGCTTTTTCCGGCAGATGTTTCATAAATTCGAAGATGCCTGTTTCCTCCCACTGGTGCTCGCCGAATGTCTCATAGTCCATAAAAAGGTTTAAGAACAGGTTCTTTTTCCCTTTCTCGACAAGATTGAGATCGAGTATCCATTTGACGAATTTATCGACTGTAAGGGGGTATTCCACCCATCCCTTGTTCGAGAACCTGAACGCTATGTCGTCCGAAAGTGAGTAGAATTTAAGCAGCATGTAAAGATTTTTGCTCCAGTCCTTATACGCATATAAAGGTGAACGCCAGTCCAGGATCCTGTCAACACCTTCTGTCAGGATCACCTTGAATCCCTCTTCCTCCCAGATATAATCCGAAAGGCTGTCCTGATATATAAGCTCTGTATTTCTGAACGTTATGGGGGAGAAGCCGAACTCTTTCTGTATCGCGGCCTTGTGCATCCTTACCTGTTCAAGGAATTCATTCTTATCATAAAGGAAAGAAAGTGAGTGATAGTATGTTTCGCCCAGAAATTCCACGCAGTTGGTTTTAGCCAGATCCCTGAAAGAATAAAGAACTTCCGGCGCGTATTTCCTGAACTGTTCGATAGCTGTTCCGGTGATCGAGAACGATACTTTGAATTTACCCTCGAATTTATCGATAAGCTGTAAAAGAAGTTTATTCGT
>JAQVNT010000246.1 GCA_028702975.1 Candidatus Delongbacteria bacterium | reverse complement strand
GCGTCAACTCCCGGACCGAAAAGCATGTGTTTAGCATCGATCCCTGTTCTTAAAGCTGCCGCAGCATCAGATCCGTACATCGGGTAGATATCGACCTTGTAAGGGATCTTGTTCTTTTCGGCAATTTTGACTATTTTCTTTCTCAGTTCGTAATCGAAAGGACCCGTCGAGTCTTTCGCGCAGATCGAAACTGTGTATTCGTCTGATGTCTGACCGTTGCCCAAAGCGCCCATATCAACTGCGACTATCTCGAAGCAGTTCTGCGGAAGTTTCGAGACGGTCCCGTTCCCGACTTCTTCGGCGACGGAAATGTAAAGCCATGTTTCATAAGCGGGAACTCCTTTCGTGCGGGCAAGATATTCTACCGCGGCGAACAGAGCTGCGACGCCGGCCTTGTCGTCAAGATGTCTCGACTTGATGAAGCCTGACTTTGTCACCTCGACGCGGGGATCGAAGTAGCAGTAGTCGCCCACGCAGATACCGAGTTTTTTAACATCGTCGGCTTTTTTGACTTTTTCATCCAGCCTGATGCTGACATTCTCAAAGCTGCGCTCCTCTTTCGACAGGCTGGCGTTGACATGGGCGGAAGGGTTGTTGTGGACCAGTGTTCCGCGGTACCTCTTCCCTGCCACAGTTTCGACAGTCACATATTCTCCCTCTACGCTGAACGGTGATACTCCGCCTACAGGCACAATGAACACCCTTCCGTCGCCGCCGATCTTTTTTACCATTCCGCCGAGCGTGTCGGCGTGGGCTGTCAGCAGCCGGACTTTCGAGTTGTCCTTTCCTTTCAGCTTGATAATTATTCCGCCTTTATTTGTGATCTCGTATTTCGCCTTGAGAGATATGAGCATCTTCTCCATAAGTCCGGAAATTTTTGCGCAGTTGCCCGAGATACCTTCGGTATTCAAGAGTTCCGGCAATATTTTCCATGCGTATTCCTGAGCTTTTTTCATTTATTATTCTCCCTTATTAATATATTAATTTTTATCCGGTCAGCTTTACCATAAGCGCGGCGAGAAATCCTGCGAGTGTCGAAAGTCCGGCGATCGTGCTTCCTCCGTGCTCATAAGCTTCGGGAAGCATGGTGTTGGCGATCATGGTGAGCATTGCACCGGCGGCGATACCTTCGATCCCGGCGATATAGTAGCGCAGTGCGCCTTCGGGGTGAGCCGGGAACACGACCGCGCCGAGCATGGCGCCGAATCCCGTCATTATGCAGAGGCTCATCCACATCCAGAATATCTTCTTGAATCCCGATCCCTGCCTCTGCATGTTGACCGAGCTGGACATGGCCTCGGGCAGGTTGGCGAGAAATACGCCGGCAATAAACGCCATGCTCATCGGCTTTCCGGTAGCCGCTGCCGCCGCCACAAGCATCCCGATCACAAGTGACTCGGGGATCCCGTCGAGAGCTATACCCAGCCATATGGCAAGAGCGGCTCCGCCGTGCTTTTTCACTTCGGCCTCGATGTCCTTATTCGTTATCGGCAAAGAAAGTCTGTTTATGTTCTTCTGAGCTTTGATCTGCCATTTCAGAGCTTCAGATTTGAATGATTCGTCCTTTTCAGAAATATCCTTAAGTCTCTCGGTGATTATCTCCACACTCGCGTCCTGAAGAGCAAGGGAGTTCTTGAGAAGGTTTTCATAATCTTTCTTTTCAAGAGCATACACTTCAACATTGTTCTTAGCTATCACATCAGCAGTTCTTTTACATTCGGATATCAGAGCGATCTCTCCAAAAGTGTCTCCGGACCCCATTTCAGCCACGACTTTAGGGCCGTCACCTGAGTCTCTGACAACTTCAATATTCCCTTTTATGATAAAGAACAATTCCTTCCCGTCATTTCCCTGACTTATTATTATATCGCCCTTCCTGTAATTCCTTGTTTTTATGAATTCCATTAAATGCGACATTTCCTCCGGCGGCATCAGGTGAAGGAATTTGATCCTGCTCAGGCTTTTGATCATTTTCGCTGCATTTTTCTTCTTTTTTTCCTGGATATGCCTTCTGAAAAGAGATGCTTTACGCAAGAACGCGCCCTGACTGTTGAGTATCTGATTCAGCAGTTCAAAGATCAGCCCGCCGAAAAGTGCTCCCGCCATTGTCGAAAGTATTATCCCGTTGTTGTCAGCCTCGTGGGATAAATGAAGCGAATGGGCGAAAAGTTCGATAGTGAGGGCAAAAAGCAGAGCGCCGCCTCCGAAAGCCATAAGCGATGAAGTGACTTTCTGTGTGGGTTTAGACCATAGCCCGATAACAGCTCCGATAGGCAGAGATACGGCACTTATAAGTCCCCACATAAGAGCCATCAAAGCCACGGTATAAGCAGTCTCCATAACAACTCCCGCAGTTTATCTAGTAACCTTCCTTCACGCATCTTACACAAGCACCCTGAGCCTTGGGAAAACTTCCTTTGACTATGGATGAATAATTATAATACATCGCCACAGTAGAGTAATTCGAATATGTCGCGGCCGTCGATGACCACCACAAGCCTGTTCCTTTTCTCATCGTAAAATTTCCGACACTGGTCCTGTAGCCTGTACCCAGAGCTTTGAAACTGAATTTATCCTCCGCTCCTGAATTCGGTATCGTCCAGAACTCGCTTTCAGTTGATTTTAATTTTGCACCTGCCTGAGCCACAGATCCGCATTCTTTTATCAGGATTTCCCAGTCGTCCATTGTAGGCACTCTCCATCCGTTCGGACAGAGAAATCCGTTCTCGACAGCATAGCCGTTATAAAGTATCCCGTATCCTCCTCCGAGTTCAGGAACATTGTCATACCATGAATAAGCCGGCGTGGACATATCCTTCCAGTCCCCGGCATCCTTAACGTGAGATATCACGCCTCCGGTATTGAACCTTGTTGTTCTTAAGTCTTCAGCCATCCATGTCTGCCTTCCTATCCTCACTGTCCTGTATGACCTGCCTTCGACATCCATTACGGTATTGGCAGGCTGTACAGATGTTGACGGGGTACTTATACCCGGTGCCGAAGACGAATATGTGACCTTGGAAATATCTGAAACCGGTATGGAAATTATCGTATTATCTTTCTTGTGGATGTGCATGTTCTGTGAAGAAACGGGCTGAATTAGCGCGAAAATTAAAAATATGACCGCCGGTAAGGTTTTCAGTGCTGACATCGTGCCTCCATTTAATTTTATACCTGATAAAAGATACAAAACAAAATGGCTTTTGACCACAATTATTT
>JAQVNT010000019.1 GCA_028702975.1 Candidatus Delongbacteria bacterium | reverse complement strand
TTCCCATCCTCAAGTACCTTCAGGGCATCTTCCTTCCTGCCGATCCTGTCCAGGCAGTATGCATACAGAGACCACGCGAGACCTTCTTTTCTGCCAGCGGTTATTACCGTTTTAAAAGCTTTCTCCATTTCGGTATAATTCTTTTCGTTCATGTATATCACAGCCAGCATTCCCTTTGACACCCAGTTCATCGATGAAGATCTTATTAGCGACACTTTCGCCTTGTCATGATCCCTTCTGATATAGTGTATCATGCCGATAAGACCGTGTATCTGCCCTGTTATGAAAGGACTTTTTTTACCGAGAGAAAGACCGCTCTCATATATCCTCAGGGCTCTGTCAAAATTCTGTGAATATAAAGCTTTTTGAGCTTTTTCATTAAGAGCCTCAAGTTCTTTTGTAGCTTTTCTGGTAAGAATGATAAAAACAACTGCGGCTGTAACTATTCCGATCAGGATTGAAAAAGATATATTGTTCAGAAGGAAATACATACCTGCTGAAACCAGGAGCGCTGTAAATATGGTAATTATTATATTTCTCATGATCTTATGCCTTATTTATGATATTTTTTATTCGCTATGATACTAAAAGACCTGTAGATCTGTTCCGAAAGTATAAGCCTTATCATCTGATGCGTAAAGGTCATCCTCGAGAAAGAAAGTCTTTCATCACACTTTTTTTTCAGCTTTTCGGATACACCGTTGGACCCGCCGATCAGAAACACTATTCCAGGAACCGAAGAGTCTCTTTTGCTTTTAATAATTTTTGAGAGATCCTCGGAAGACATCATTTTCCCTTCGACATCTAAAAGTACGGAATAATAGTTCTTCGGAATGTTCTTTTCCAGTTTTTCGCTTTCCGAATTCACAGGATCAGGTTTATCGTCCTCTTCTTTCAGATAAATTTCCTCAACAGCCGCATAGGTACCGATAAGTTTCTTGTATCTTTCGATACCTTCAGTAAGATATTTATGTTTTGTTTTTCCTATACCGAGAAATAATATCTTCAATTTTCGAGCTGCTCTTTTTCTTCCTTGATGATCTTGATCTTTTTTATATCACTGCTGTTGAAAAAATATTCGTACAGCCTGACAATGTCTTCGATCTCTTTTTTCGAAAGGCTGCTGGCAGCGTAAAAAGACGGGGCTTTTTTATTCGTATCTATTATCGGCAAAAGCTTGTTTATCAATTCCTATTCCTCTGTTTTTTTGCGCGGTAAATATATGAAATAATATCGAACTATGCAAACTGATTTTTCGTAATAAAAAAGGCGGTCCAGAAACCGCCTCAGATGATCTTATTTAACTTTTTTTATTCGCCTGTGCTGACCTTTAATCTGAGATCCTCGTCATCCTGGACACTTTTATTCATGTTCTCGAGTGAATCAACAGCGGAATTACCTTTTGAGACGGCGTTTTCTGAAGCCAGACTCATCTCGGAATTAAGCGAAGGTAAAGGTCCGTCCGTAGTATTGTCGAATAATCCCAGAGATGAAATATAAAAGAACGCTATGAAAATGGCTGCGATCCCTGATGCGTAATAAAATACCCTTGAATATAGAGGCACTGCTTCGACCCGTTCTTTTTTCTGTTCATTCCTGATCATATTTATTCTGGAACGCAACGCTGCATCGAATGAATCGGAAACTGTGACTTTTAAGAGAGATCTGACTGAATCTGAAGTTCTTTTGAGATCAGACACAAATTTTCCGCAATCGGAACAGCTGTTTATATGCTCTAAAATCTCATTGTTCCCTTCTTCCGCTATCACATCATATACAAGCTCTTCCTTCTTTATCATCTCTTCCAGTCTGCAGCATTTTTCCATTATTTTCTCCGGTTTTTGAATTTTCTATTTTATGTAGTCCGTTATCGCGTCTCTCAGATTAAGTCTTGCCCTGTTCAGCCTCGATTTCACCGTGCCGGTCGGTATCTGAAGCAGCGCGGCGATCTCCTCATAGCTCATCTCGTCAATATCTCTGAGCATCACTATTTCACGGAACTTTTCTTCCAGACTGTCTATTGAACTCATGATAATGTCGGAAAGTTCATTTTTTAATACATCCCGATCAGTTGAAGAGTGTTTATCCTTGATCTCATAGTCATTTTCACCGTCTTTTCCCGTTATGGAGAACGAATTCATCTTTCCCGATCTTGAGAGTGCCGTTTTAGCGAGGTTTATAGCTATTGTATATATCCATGTCGATACTTTGGCTATTTCTTTATATTTCTCTTTGTTCAGATAGACTCTGTCGAAAGTATCCTGAACTATATCCTCTGCAGACTCCCTGTCCTTCATGTAATAGAATATATGGTTCATAAGTTTGTTCTTATACCTCTCAACAAGTTCGGAATAGGAATCCTCGTCGCCGTTCTGGAACCTCAGCATCAGCTCTTCATCTGTAAGTTTTTTCAAATTCATCATATCCATCATTTCCCTGCTCTTTCGTGAAATTAAACTTTAATAATATCAGTTTTGTTCTGTATTATCTTTTATTTCCTCCGGCTTTTTGTATGCCGATATGAATATTACGGTCAATACCACTTCCGAAAAAGTAACGATGATCCTGTACACCCACGGCAGTACCAGAGCGAATTCGACGGGCATAATGTCCGCAAGCCAGTATGTCATAACACTTTCTCTTACTCCGATACCGCCGGGAGCGAAGAACGCCAAAAGGCCGAGTGTCCAGCTGATCGGGAGAATGAAGAGTATCTGCGGATCGTTCCATAATTTAACGGATGTGTATGAATTCGCCAGAAGCACGAACGCAAAGCTCATCAGGAACCAGTTGGCCGTCTGCAGCAGTATGTAAATAAGATAGTTCTTTGCCGGAAGTTCTTTTCCGATCGTTTGTTTTCCCATCTTTCTGAGAAAGAAATTGACGGACCCTGAAAAAAATGCAGGCATCTTCAGCAGTATCAAAAATACCGTCAGGAGAACAGCTGTTATCTGATACCCGTTCAGATAATCATTTGAACCCGACTTAAAAAAGAGAAGAGCCGAACCCATCAATATTCCGAGAACATTGGCCGTCAATTGCGAATAGAACACACTTTGCACAGCCTTATTTTTCGGGATGCCTTCAGCTGCTGAAAGATAGACCAGCCCAGCTATCTGAAGAACCTTTCCGGGTATATACCTTCCCATATTTGACACGAACCATATTCTCATCGCAGTAAGTGTATTGATCCTTTCCCCGAGAGAACTGAGAAGATATCTCCATACGAAAACCGGATAGATCAGCGAGACGAACACTGTTATAACCGAAAGAAAAATATATTTCGGATCGTAGCTGTTATATTCAATATCTCTGATCTTATCAAAATTTGCACTTATATTCTTTATAACGAACCATACGACGAGAAAAAAAAGAATGAGTTTTACTGCTTTAACTAAATATTTAGATCTATTCGCTTCTATTTTAAGAACTCCTTAACATAATCCAGATGACTAATATAATTGATCATTCGAAATATTGCTAATCAAATAATTTCGCATAAATTCTTACTCTTAATGACACAACTTACAGCAGAATGGTTTACTTTACTGAACCTGAGTCTTTTATCTCATCTTTTAGAACAGTTGTATGCTTCTGCATTTTTCGGATCTCCTCGAGGAGTTCTTCCTGGGTAAAAACATTATGCTTGAGCAGTACCTGAATGAGCGCTTCGATAGTAATGGTGTTGGTTAGTGACAGTTTCTCCACCGAAAGATCTATTTTCGGCTCCGACTGGTCTTTTTTTCTGAATGACAGCATTTTATCTCCGTAATAAATATTTGATTATTTGTTTCGTTTTGACTATATTTAGCTTTCGGAATATATGAAAAGAAGGGCAGGATGGCAAGATTTTTATTACTCATAACAATAGCGGTGACTCTTCTGTCGTGTTCGGATATTTTTTCAACAAGGGACCCTGAAGATCCGCAGGGAAATGCAGACAATTACTTCAGTGAATCTGTCCCTGAGCTTGAAGCGAATTTTAAGACAGCTCTTCTTGGACTGGACCAATATCTCTATGAATCATTATTCTTAAATTCTCCGGATGGCGATGTCAGTTATAAATATATATCTCTGGCATCAGATGTTGAACAAAGCATATTTTACGACTGGGGAATTGAGAATGAAAAAATATTTATTAACGGACTTAAAGAAACAGAAACGATTTTATCCGAGATCGATCTCAAAACCGGACCTTACGACGAAACTGCGGATTCCCTTTATCTCGATATAGAATATTCAATGAAGATCTCTGTTCTTCAGGATGAATTTTATGTCAAAGGAAATTTTAATTTTTTCATCATAAAAACCGACGGATTGTTCTGGTATATCAAAACATGGACAGATATCTCATCCCAGGGTAATGTGAGCTTCAGCAAACTTAAAGAACCCTACGCTTATTGATCTGAATAATCAATTACAAATGAGTTGACAAAACGACACTGTTTTTTTATATTCGATACTCTTTAAAATAGAATGTTGCTCCCGTAGCTCAGTGGATAGAGCAGTGGTTTCCTAAACCATTGGTCGGAGGTTCAACTCCTCTCGGGAGTACGAAGTGCGAGCGAGGGAGTACAAAGGGTAAAACTGATTTAGATTTGTAAAAGGAGATCATACAATGAATATCAAGTACAGAAGAAAACCGGAAAACGAAGAAATGATGGCCGTATACGAGTTCTTCAGAAAATACAAGAACCATATTGCAGCAGTTATTGTAATCATAGCTGTAGTGATCATATCGGTCAATCTTTACTCATCAAATAAAGAAAAGAACAAGCTCGTAGCTGCGGACAAACTTTTTGAGATACAGAAAGCATTCCAGATCGGAGATGATGATTCTGTTATTTCGAAAGGACCTGAATATATTGATAAATACTCCGGTTTTGAGCCTGCGGGAGATATTCTGATAATGTTGGCCAGGTCGTACATGAGAAAAAACAATACGGAAGAAGCCGTCAGGGTACTGGAAAACAATAAATCTCTAACAAAAAATGAAACTTTCAGATTTTCTGTTTATAATCTGCTCGGCGGACTGTACATGGACAAATGGATCGCAGAAAAAAAACCCGAACTGGCAGAGAAAGCCGGTGAATATTATATGAAAGCGGCTTATGCTGACAGAGAACTGCATAAAGAACGTTCTCTATACTATGCAGGAAACAGTTTCGTTCAGGCCGGAAATATTGAAAAAGCAAAAAAAGCATTGAAGCCTTTATACGATAACTCAAGAGAACTTGAGTATAAACTCAGAGAACAAGTCAAATACCTGTATGAAAATCTTGACTGATATTCATAAATCAGTTGACGGGCAGAAAAATTCTGCCCGTTTTAACATCAGCATAAAAGGGTCTCTGAATCCGGCCGTACTGTTTTTTATGTTCATATCAGCTGCTTTTTTCTTCTCTCTTAACAGATCTTTTTTCATCTATCTTCTTTTTTATCTGATGATTCTATCATTAACATCCTATTTTAGAAAAACACGAGAACTCGTTCTTTACCCTTTGTGGAAATATAAAATTTTTCTGATATTTTCATTTTTATTTTCACTGATGCTCTCTTCCGGGCTGAATAACTCTTTGCTTCTCCTTCTTAGGTTTTCCATGCTTATCCTTTTAAGCGTCTGGCTTAATTATTCGATCGATTTTAAAGAACTTCTGGCATTTTCTGAAAAGATCATTTCGCTGCTGCCTTCATTTTTTCTCAGGGATAGGCTTAAAAAGGCTGTTTTTTCAACTTTAATTGGGGTCGAGTATTGCGCTTCGCTCTTAACAGATTTCTCAGTAAAAAAACCAAAAAACAGTTCCGCCGGCAAAAAATATTCTCATTTGTTTAAAAAAAACATATCCTTATTATTAAACCTGTTCTCTTCAGCATTTTCAGACGCTATGAAACTTGAAAAGCAGTTTTCAGTCAGAACCGGACCTTCGGCAGACGCTTCTCAAAATGTTATTATGCTGCAAAGAGCAGATTATATGATCATGTCCGCTTCAATTACAATAATTCTTTTCACTCTTTTAACACAATGAACATACTTCTTAAAATTCAATATGACGGTACCGATTTTTTCGGATCACAGATACAGCCTCTAGGCAGGACCGTACAGGGTGAGCTCGAGACAGCTTTAAGCAGCCTGATGTCGGAGAAAATCTCAACTGTCTTTTCGGGAAGGACAGATTCCGGTGTACATGCACATGAACAATCAGTTAATTTTCATGTATCTTCCCCGATGATCCCTCCGGATAAAATATATCACCCTCTCAACAGGCTTTTACCGTATGACATATATGCCATATCTTCAGAGCTTTCTGACGATGATTTTAATGCCCGGTTCAATGCCAAATCCCGCACATACAGATATTTCTTGAGAGAAAATCATGATCTGTTCAGAAAAAAATATTCATTATTATATCCATTCGATATTGATATTGATAAAATGAACGATACTGCAAAGTTATTTATCGGCAAAAAAGATTTTCAGTCGTTCTGCTCATCTCATGCGGAAGTAAATAATTATATATGCCACATAAGTGACCTGCATTTTTTCAGGCACGATGACGAAATCGTAATGGAAATATCATCTGACAGATTCCTTCAGAATATGGTTAGAATAATAGTCTCTGTCTTCCTGGAACTGAACAGTAATAAAATTAGAAAGGAAGATATACTTGATATTTTTGAAAAAAAAGACAGAAGATATTCTCCAAAAACGATATCTCCCAGCGGCCTTTTTTTATGGAAGGTAGAATATTGAACTATTCCATGATCACAGGCATTATTAAAGATGGTTTCCCTTCGAAGATAAGTGCAGTTCTCAAAATCTGCAGTTCCTTTTCTAACAAACCTGTGTTTTTAAACATCGAGTAGAGCGAAGCATCATCAGTATCAATATCGAATATCTTCTCGGAAAATGTTTTATTTTCAGGGAATGAAACTATGCCGTAATTCTCAAGGGCGGATATCCGCGCGGCCTCTTCTATCGCGTCTTCAAGACCGCCTATCTCATCAACGAGTCCGTTAGCCTTTGCCTGCTCACCGGTCCAGATCTGACCCTGGGCAATAAGCTCCAAGTCTTCCAGAGAAATATTTCTGCCTTCCGACACTCTGCTCTTAAATTCGTCATATATCCTCAGCATTGACATTCTCATCAGTTCTGTATCGTCAGAAGATCTTTCTTTTGAAAAATCGAAAATATCCGAGTATTTACCTTTTGAGACTTTTTGATAATTTATACCAAGTTTATCCAGCATATTCTTAAAATTCGGTATCATTGAGACTACGCCTATTGATCCTGTTATCGTATATTGGTCGGCGAATATTTTTGTTCCATGGCATGCGATATAGTAACCGCCGGAAGCAGCAGTGGATCCCATCGACACTATTACCGGGATATCTTTTTTAAGACTTATGATCTGCCTGAGAATTTTTTCCGATGCAAGGGCCGATCCTCCCGGTGAGTTGATCCTGAGTACTACAGCTTTGATATTATCGTCTTTTCTGATCTTTTTTAATATTCTGCCGAATGATTCAGGATATATCGTATTCTCCGAAAAAGAAGACCCCGGACCTGAATCAACTATATTACCTTCGGCATAAATAACGGCTATGCGGTCTTCATTATCTTTCTCCACGCCGTTAATTTCATAATCGGAAATACTTATTATCTGTTTGTCTCCGATAAGATTTTCGGCAACTATTTCTTCGTATGACATCAGTTTGTCTATCAACTTCATATCCAGTGCCTGCCTGGGCGTAATAAAAACCATTTCGCCGTTTAAGATTCTTTCAGTCAAACCGGTTTTATCCTGTTTTCTGTAAACAGACACTGTTTCAGAGAAATTATCGATCCTGCTGTTTATTACTTTCTCTATACTCGATCTGTATTCGTCGGTCATATTGTCTCTTGTGAAATTTTCACCTGCTCCCTTGAACTGACCGATATGTATCACCTCAACGTCAATTCCCAGTTTGTCTCCCAGTTTCTTGAAATAGGGTACACTTGCGCTTAAACCGTGCAGAATTATTGTCGAAGAATTTGAAGGATCGATTATTATCTCGTCCGCGGAAAGCGCGGCCAGGTAACTGACATTCGATAAACTGCTTCCATAGGCGATTATGTGTTTATCTTCGAGTTGCTTCAGAGACGAAATTATTTCATTAGTATGCTCGTAAGTAAGGTTCCACTTGTCAATATCTATAAGTATTCCTTTGATCCTTAAATCTTTTGAAGCTGCAGAAAGTTTCTGAAGCACATCCCCGAGTGTAAGAGTTTTCTTGTTTATGTCCGTTATCCTGAATCCGGACATGTCTATGAGATCAGACGGACTTTCAGTAAGTCCGTACGGAAAGCTTAGTTGAATGTAAGAATCCATACTTACACTTTTCGGCTTTATGTTATCAAAAGACAGCTTAGCCACAAAGGCAAGCATAAAAAATAAAAGTACCGCAAAAACTATGATCACGGTTATTGTAGTTTTGAAAAACCACTTTACGGCGTTCCTGATCGTTCCCATATGATATTCCCCTATTGTGAAATGTTAATATAATTTATCATACCGCCCTGTGTATTAATAAAATCCGGCAGTATTCTGTATGTAACTTTATTGTATTCAAGCATATCCCTGTAAACCAGAATTTTAGATAGAGAAATGCTGTTAAGAGAGAAAATAACGCTGTTCACCTGCTCGATCTTTATTATTTCTTTAAGGTTGTCAATACTTCCCAGAACTGCGTACTTTCCAATGCTCTTACCAAGATAAGATTCCCCGATATCTACAAATCCGATTATATTCTTACCCTCTTTAGCGAGCATATTCTCGTATTCTATTACTGACGACGAAACATCATCAATTCCTACTATCAGAGTTTTATCCAGAAACAGTTTTATTCTTCTTAAAAGCAAAAATCGCCATACGAACATCATCCCTGTTGATATAGTAAGCATTAGTGCCAGAACGATCCTTGAGTAAGCAAATATTTTCATAAAATAAGTTATGCTCATCGACAACAGAACAAAATAACTTACAGAGAAAAAGAATTTTCTGAATGAGAATTTGAATTCCCCGTAAAGTTTTGAGAAATAGAAAATGATCAGAAGTATAACGATATAAATAAGTGAAACGAATACATACATATCAAAACTGATATCAGTTCTGCTGCCCGGACTTATCTTTCCCATTAAAACCAGCACGGGTCTGTAAAACAGAAGGGCTGCCCAAAGTCCTATTACATATGAAATTATATCTATTATTGGTAAAAGATACATTCTGAATATGATCTTTCCGATAGAAATAATGAAAGAGAACATTATTGCCATATCCAGTATGAACTTGAAGAACAGGGAATATTTTGATGTGTAGTTTTTCTTAACGAAGATCTTCATGGAGTCGAAGAAATACTTCCTCAATTTGATCTTGTCTTTCTTCGAGCTCTGGCCTCTATAGTGAACTATTTCTGATATCGGGACATATTCGATCTTGTATCCCCTGCGCTTTATCTGATAGCAAAAATCTATATCCTCGCCGTACATAAAATAGTCTTCCGGCATTAATATACCTTCATCTATAATGCTTTTTCTCAGCAGCATGAACGAGCCCGAGACGGCGTCCACTTCTGCGATCCTGTCATCTTCGAGATACAGAAGATTGTAGCTCGCAAAAATTTTCGAATTCGGAAAAAGCTTGCTTAGACCGGAAAGATGACAGAAGGAGTTCCAGATTGTCGGGAATGACCTGTGGCATGAAGCATCGAGAGTCCCTTCCGGGCCTATGATCTTGCATGTAACGAGTCCGGTTTTTTCATTTTTTCTAAGATAATTTATTAAAAGGTTTACAGAATTTTCTTTTACGATCGTATCAGGATTTAAGATCAAAACATAATCGCCCTTAGCGATCTTGAGGCCCTGATTGTTGGCTTTTGCAAAACCGAGATTGGACTCGTTGTAAATGTAATTGAGATCAGGAAATTTTGATGTTATATGTTCTTTACTTCCGTCCCTTGAAGCATTGTCGACAATTATTATTTCATAGCTCAGGTCTTTTACTGTATCGATCAGAGACCGGACCGTATTTTCCAGGAAATATTTTACATTATAGTTGACGATTACAACTGACAGATCCATCTGATGTCGTCCCGATTTGAATTATTTTTTCCCGGAAAGAAAAGGGAACCTTAATTTCCACACCATGAATATAGCTTCTCTTACGATGGCTTTTCCCATTTTTGAATGGCCATCGATCCTGTCTGTAAAAATTATCGGCATCTCTTTTATCTTGAAATTACTTTTCCATGTTTTGTAGTGCATCTCTATCTGGAATGAATAACCGTTTGATTTGATCTTGTCAAGATCGATCGATTCGATCACTTTTCTTTTGAAGCATTTGAACCCTGAAGTCGCATCGCGAAGAGGCATTCCGGTTATGATCCTTGTATAATAAGATGCGCCAATACTTAGAAGAAGCCTTTTCAGCGGCCAGTTGACAACATTTACGCCCTGAATGTAGCGTGAGCCTATAACAAGGTCATTCCCGGTCATTTCGCTCAGAAGCTTTGATATATCCTTCGGATCATGGGAAAAGTCACAGTCCATCTCAATAATATGATCGTAACCTTCCTTCAGGGCGAACTTGAACCCTTCAATATAAGCCGTACCTAACCCTAACTTGCCTGATCTTTCAATTAGACGGACTTTTTGATTTGCTGCTGATATTTCTTTCACTTTTTCCCCGGTTCCGTCAGGAGAATTGTCATCGACAATCAGAATGTCAGGGGATTCAGGCAGATCTGTTACGGCGCTTATCATCCTCTCCACATTTTCTATCTCGTTATATGTCGGAATTATAACCAGAGTGCGTTTATATTCTGCATCCGTTTCTTTTGAATTCAATTAATTTCTCCTTAAGATCGTTATCAGATAGTGCGAGAATCTGTACTGCAGTAATGGCCGCGTTCTTTGCGCCTGCATTGCCTACGGACAAAGTCGGAACGGGAACTCCCGCGGGCATCTGAACCATTGATAGCAAAGCGTCTAAGCCGTCCATGATACCTCCTTTTAAAGGAACTCCGAGAACGGGAAGCGTAGTGTGCGCTGCCACGACCCCGCCGAGATGCGCAGCCATACCGGCAGCCGCAATAATTACTTTAATCCCGTTACTGTCAGCGTTCCTGGCGAAATTTGCAACTTCTTCAGGGTTTCTGTGCGCTGACAATATTTTCAATTCATACTCGACACCGAAATGTTTAAGATAATCCTCGCAGTTCTTCATATACTCGCCGTCATTCGGGCTTCCCATGATTATGGTCACCAAAGCCATATTATCTCCATTTTTTTGTTATAAACAATCCTGCAAATTCTTTGTTCATTTTCAAGTCATTAATAATATTAAAATTTTTCCGTAAATGCAAACAAAATGAACTGATACTACATTGACTGTGAAATATATGATTTTCTTCATAGTTTTCTTTTGAATAATTTTTTAACATGACGGTTGAATAAATAGTAGAAAAAAGACATGAAAGTTAATTAGAAAAACAAATAAGGTGAAAATAATGAAAAAGATTATATTCTCGTTTATAATATTACAAGCTGGTTTACTTATAGCTGGACTTGAATATGACCCTATAGCTATAGGAAGTGTATCATTCAAAGACGCAGTATGGGATAAAAACAATAACATCCTATATTCTACACAGGAAATTAACAGTCTGACAAAAGACAATAGGGCTATTATCCTGTATTTATTCGAAGCCTGCTTCGGCTGAACCGGGTTTGGATTGCTGCCGGAGGCAGTAAATTTACAAAAAGCGATAAAATTACAGGATAATTCTGACGATTTATATGCTGTGGGAGGTGCAATAAATTTAAGTAATTACGATGACTTGTACTATTTTAGAGCTGCTAATGATATATCATATCCGCTTGCTATTGATTCGGAACTAGGTCACATGTTTAACCGAAACTTTAATAATGTTCTAACATTTATCGGAAAAGATAACAAAATAATTGGCACATTAAACTTAAATGCTTCGGTTGAAGAGATCGATATAATGATCAAAAGGACATTTGCGTCCTTTTATAATCTTTATCTTAAGAAATCAAATGACAGGATACTTTTGACGGGTCCTACTTATCAGTTCGATCTCAATGATTATTTTCAATACACAGAATCGTCCGGGATCGAATTTTCAATACAGAACATCTCCAATAATTATATTTTAAAAGCAGAAATATCCAGCGATAATCTTTTACTTGTACCGACTTCGGTCAAGGGATTTTCGTTTATCAGCGTAATTGCAAAAGTTCCAGATAAAGATATCTTCATTGAAACTGTACTTGAAGTCATTAACCCTACAGAACTTTATGAGGATTTTGAAATAGCTGATCTTGAAAGCTCACAGATAAGTTGGACTCATTCAGGTGAGGCTCAGTGGTCGATAACTGAAGGTCAGGCCTTTATGAAAGACCGTTCACTTCGCTCCGGAGATATAGGCCCCTGGCAGGAATCTGAGATCAAACTCGAACTGGATCTGCAGGAACCGGGCACTTTAATTTTCGCATACAAAACATCCATAAGACCTTATTACGACAAATTGAATTTTTATATCGATGATCTTAATGTTTCTGAGATAGAATCACCTGATCTATGGACAGGTAATAATGATTGGAGGCTCATGTCCTTTAATATCAGAGCCGGAAAAAGATCATTTCGGTGGGTATACAACAGAACATCCGCGACGTCCTACTATTATGATTATGCCGCTTGGATCGATATGGTTGTAATTCCTGACAAGCTTGATCCTCTTTCCGGTATTGATAATGAGACTAGCCTTATTAAAGAAATTTCTTTAAACGCATATCCTAATCCTTTCAATCCTAATACGACGATTAACTTTCAAATTCATGAGAGAGATATCGCAGAACTTCTGATCTTTGATATCAAGGGAAGGCAGGTTACCGAGATCTTTAAAGGTCAGCTCGATAAAGGAACGCACTCATTTGAATTTGACGGCAGCAGGCTTTCAAGCGGAATATATTATTCTGTTTTGAAGTACGGAGATAAGTTCCTTACTAATAAACTGATTCTGGCAAAATAGTTTTTAACCGCAATATCCTAC
>JAQVNT010000245.1 GCA_028702975.1 Candidatus Delongbacteria bacterium | reverse complement strand
GATCTATCGGAAAGGCATGCGCGGAAAAGTTCGCGGAGAACGGAGCAAAACTTATTCTTTGCTCTAGAGATGTAGATAAACTG
The DNA here is from genome assembly GCA_028702975.1 of Candidatus Delongbacteria bacterium. Classification (GTDB taxonomy): domain Bacteria; phylum UBA4055; class UBA4055; order UBA4055; family UBA4055; genus UBA4055. The sequence continues at coordinate 3,190 of JAQVNT010000245.1, read as the reverse complement.
ATTGAGGTCGCTGACAGTATCAATAAAAAATACGGTACAGAAATACTTACTTATCAGCTTGATGTAAGAGATCGTGGGAAAGTTTTAAGAGTGATCAGCGAACTTCCAAAGAAATGGCAGAAGATCGATGTTCTGGTGAATAACGCAGGCGGAGCTCTCGGGTTCGACAAGTTTCAGGACGGTGATACCGAGGATTGGGAAGAAATGATAGATTCCAACGTTAAAGGGTTACTCTATCTGTCCAGGAACATACTGCCGCTGATGATAAAACACAATAGAGGCCATATTATCAATATCGGTTCGATAGCGGGAGTCGCGGCGTACCCGAACGGAGCGGTGTACTGCGGAGTGAAGGCTGCGGTCAGGCTGATCAGTGACGGTATGCGTTTAGATACGGTCGATACCCCGGTCAGGGTGACGAATGTTCAACCCGGACTTGTTGAGACGAATTTCAGCGTGGTCAGGTTCCACGGGGATAAGGAAAAGGCGAAAAAAGTTTACAAAGGGCTCAAAGCCCTGACTGCCGGAGATATCGCGGACATCGTTTTCTTTTCGGCAAGCCTACCCGCGCATGTCCAGATCTGCGAGGTGACCGTCACGCCGACGGCTCAGGCATCAGCTACGGTCGTTCACAGGAAGTAGAACATCAGTGAGTGTCTTTCTTTTTATATAAACCGGGATAGAGTTCCGCAGCGCATTCGGGGCATAAACTGTGCGAGAACTTTGCGAGAGAGTGGTCAGATATATAATGTTCGATCTGCTGCCACTGGTTTTTAGTCGTTTTGACCTTTTTACAATTAGCGCAGATGGAAATGAAACCTTCAAGCAGCCTGATCCTTTTATACAGCTTTCTCAACAATATTATCTGAAGAATCATTACTATAATAAATATCGAAATCTCGATACCGATCTCACCATATCTTTGAGAGTATGATGTAGCGGCGTCGTTGAAGATCAGATTAGGAATATCAAGAAATTCATTGCCGACAGTGAGAATCAGGAACAGAAAAAGGATCGCGGACTGGTACATCGTCATTCTGAAAACAGTACGGTTCTTCATTGGAAACCTTCACTTATATGTTATTTATTCTGAAACATCGAACAGTTTTACTTGATCCTGAAAAGTAAGTTCCGATAATACTTAAACAGATTTACAGATCGGTTATCTCAACTGTTTCAACAGCTTTTCTTACAATAGTTTCGATATCGACTTTCTTTTCCTCTCGCTCGAGGTTATGGACTTTAGATCTTGTGTTCGGGTTCGGGGGAAGGAAAAGCGTGCAGCAGTCATCGTAAGGGAGAACGGATATGTCGAAAGTTCCGATCCTGCGTGCGATCTCAATGGTCTCATCTTTATCGTAACAGATCAGCGGTCTTAACACAGGAAGTTCTGCTATTGTGTCGATGCAGTGCATATTTTCGAGGGTCTGGCTTGAGACCTGACCTAGACTTTCGCCGGTGATCAGCGCCTTGAACTCATATTCTCTCGCGATCTCGTTGGCTATTCTCATCATCATCCTTCTGCCGAGGACTACGAAATACTGCTCATCAGTAAGTTTTTTTAGCAAAAGCTGGGTTTCTGTGAAATTGACCGTAAATACTCTTATACCTGTCTGAAAATCCTTAAGCTTCTTCGCAAGCTCAAAAACCTTCTCTTTCGCCTTCTGAGAAGTATGCGGGGGAGAGTGAAAATATATGCAGTTCAGGTAGCATCCTCTTTTCTGAGCAAGGTAACCGGCTACAGGCGAATCGATCCCGCCAGAAAGAAGAAGTCCGACCTTGCCGGCGGTTCCGACAGGAAGTCCTTTAAGGCACTGATATTTCTTTGAATAGACTACAGTGAAATCCTGCAACAGCTCAACATAAATTGTCATATCGGGATTGACGAGATCGACTTCAAGATGCTGGAATTTTGTCCACACCGCCGATCCTAAGTCTGAGGCTATCTGAAGAGATGTACCGGCAAAATTCTTAAAAGGCCTTCTTACTTCGATCTTAAATGTTTTGGGGTTATTCTCTTTGATCTCAATTTCTGACTGCCTTATGCACTCTTCAGCGATCTTATCCAAATCATTTTCGATCTCTATGCCGGGACTGATGCTGTTGAGTCCGAATATCCTTGTTCTCAATTTTTCGGTGATCATGTCCTTTTCCGCATCGTCAGCCACTTCAGCCTCAAACAGGAACCTGCCGAAAAGTTTCACTTTTCTAACCTTGTGGTCTCTCAGCACGGCATAGCAGTTCTTGATGACCATGTCCTCAAAGAAGCGCCTGTTCTTTTTCTTGAGCATCAGCTCGCCGTATTTGATGAGGTATATTATTTTCATAGTTTTCCCGGGGATATTTTTATCTTCAGCAGTCCCGCCGTAAGTATAACGCCGTTCAGCAGTAACAGGAACAGGGCGAAATATCTTCCGTAGAGTGTATAAAATGTCAGTTCGCCGTTTATCGGTACGATGACGGTCTTCTGTGTGTTTTTCTCATTATAGAAAAGTATTCTCTGTTCACCTGTCGGGAGGAAGAGAGAATTTTCCGCTTTGTTCGCAAGCCTTACTATGCTTCTCCTGTTCTCGATCGCCCTGAACACATTGAACCTGCTGTGCTGATAAACCTGCCGTGTTCCTTCATACCATGCGTCGTTCGAAACGTTTACGATAAATTCCGATCCTTTCCTTACAAGAGAAGCGTTATAATAGGGGAACAGAGCCTCGTAGCAGATATTCGTGTGCAATTTATTGCCCGAAGTCATTTCGAAAGGTTCATTATTCTCGCCTTTATCGAAATTAGCCTGACCGAGAGATATGTCCTTGAGAAAAGAAAGTGCCCATGCGAACGGAAAGCTTTCGCCGAAAGGAACCAGCTTTCTTTTATCATATCTTGAAGTCTGATTGTTCTGATCGAAGAAAAAAACGCTGTTGTATTTCTTGAACGATTCGGTTTCCGGAAAATAATCATAGCCGAGGGACCCTATGCACAGGTCGACTTTCTTATCAGCGGCAAATATCAGAAACTCTCCTATGTATGAGGGGTTGTTCTCGAGGTATTTTGGAAAATTGCTTTCACCCCAGATTATGAGAATGGGTTTTTCGGGGATCGCAGCTTCGCTTAGAGTCAACTGAGTATCTATAATATTTTTAAAATTCTTCTTTTCCCACTTATAATCCACATCGAGACCGGGATGTATGAGCGA
>JAQVNT010000244.1 GCA_028702975.1 Candidatus Delongbacteria bacterium | reverse complement strand
GACGTAGATCACGCCCGTCAGGCCGCTCGCAATCTGGCTCGCCAGCCTGATCCTCTGGGATTCCCCTCCGGACAGGCTCCGCGCGTTCCTGTCGAGCGTCAGGTACTTGAGCCCCACGTTGACAAGAAAACCGAGACGCTCCTGCATCTCCTTCAGAAGCTCCTTTACGATCATGTTTTCCTTTTCCGTCAGCTTTTTAGGCAGGTCTTTTATGAATTTAAGCAGCTTGTCTATCTCAAGTATCGTTATTTCATTTATCGTAAGACCGTTCACCCTGACGGAAAGACTTTCCCTGCGGAGCCTTTTTCCGCCGCACGAACTGCACTCGGCGTCCGACATGAACACCTCGTAATACTGGCGCGCCATGTTGGAGGATGTTTCCTTGTACCGCCTTTCTATCATGTTCGCGAGCCCTTCATAAGCAGTTGTGAAAACGCCGCTGAAATTCTTCGACTTGTAGTTCATGGTCATTTGTTTCTTCGTGCCGAACATTATAGCTTTAACGACTTCTTCGGGCAGACCGATGAAAGGGGTAGAATGATCGATCTTATAATGGTCGAGTATCCCGTTTATCTTCCTCATCTCGATATTCTGACCGGCAACAAACGGAATTGCTCCGCCCGCTATGCTCCTTTTGGGGTATTTGACAAGTTTATTCAGATCGACGCGCTTGAAAAATCCGAGACCGTGGCAGTCGGGGCACATACCTGCGGGAGTGTTGAAGGAAAATGAATTCGGCGAAAGGTCGGGGTAGCTTATCGAGCATCTCTGACAGTAATTCTTCTCGCTGTAAAGCGTCTCATTCCCTGTATCGATATTTTTGATTATCAGATTACCCTGCGCGAGTTTCAGTGCCGTCTCAACAGATTCCGCAAGCCTGCTTTTGATATCGTCCTTCACTTTTAATCGGTCAACGACAACATAGAGCTTATGGAATTTTTTTTCATCAATTTTGATCTCGTCCTCAAGAACGAACTCATCCTCATCTATAATGACCCTTACATACCCTTCGGCTTTAAGGTAGTCGAGCGAGTTCTTCAGATTTCCTTTCTGCCTTTCGATATACGGAGATATAACAGCGAATTTCGTATCTTTTTTCATATTGCCCAGAACATCGAAAATGATCTCATCTACCGACCTTGAAGTTACGAGGTCTCCGCAGTTGTAGCAGTACTGATGACCTATACGGGCGAACATCATCCTCACGAAATCGAATATCTCCGTCACCGTGCCCACAGTTGAGCGGGGGTTGGAAGAAGATGTCTTCTGCTCGATCGATATTGCCGGCGATAGTCCTTCCACTGAATCGATCTTCGGCTTCTTCATCACTCCGAGGAACTGTTTTGTATAGTTCGATAAGGACTCTACATAGCGTCTCTGCCCTTCAGTATAAATCGTATCAAATGCCAGCGACGATTTTCCCGACCCGCTGATGCCCGTAAAAACGATCAGCCTGTTCTTTTCAAGCTCAAGATCTATATGTTTAAGATTATGCTCGCAAGCGCCTTTGACTATAAGTTTATCCACCGCCATTTGCTGCTCCGTTGATTTGGATGGAAATATACGAAATCCTGCGAATTAAATAAACTTGTTTTTTTATTTATGTTTATTCTGTAAATCACATTTTTCAGGCACATAACTTGACAAATTGAAAAAACTGTATTATATTATATGTGAGAAAATTTTTAGAACAGAAAAGAAAAGTATATTCTTTAAAGAAAGGGCTCCTCGTGAAAGGGAGCAGTTTTTGTCACCCTAAAAAAATTTTCTCAAAAAAATGTTCTGTTTATGACAGGGAGGTTTAAGATGAAGGTATTATTAGTGATGTGCTTAATGTTGACATCAACGTTATTTTCAGCAGAGAAACTGAGTCCCGATCAGAGAATGCGGATAATTATGACCGACGAGGCCGGGATGCCCCTGGATGACGGATTCTACAATGTTACTTTCAGGATCTATGACAGCCCCAGGGACGGAAACCTGATCGCTGAGAGAACTGAAAATGTTGAATCCAAAAACGGCGTCTGCAAAATGTGCGGTCAGATCGCCGAGGATTTTAAATCCAGAGGATACAGAGAGATATGGGTGTCCGTTAAGATCGAGTCCTATCCCGAAACACGGTTCAGAACGAGGATATTTTTGGACCGGGAATAGATCGATAAAAGTTAACAAAAATATTTCAATTTAAACCTTCCATAAGCGGAAGGTTTTTTTTATAATTCAGACATGAATAAAAATTTCGATCTCATAGTGGTGACCGGACCGACAGCAACAGGAAAGACCGGATTTGCTTCTGCGCTCGCGGACAGACTGGACGGCGAGATAATATCCGCAGACTCCAGACAGGTTTACCGGAAGATGACCATCGGGACAGGTAAGGATATCGGCGAATATACCGTCAGCGGAAAAGACGTACCCTACCATCTGATCGATATCTGCGACGCCGGAGAAGAGTATAATGTGTTCAGGTTCAAGCATGACTTCGATCGGGTTTATAACGACATTCTGTCAAGGAACAGGACTCCGATCCTGTGCGGCGGCTCCGGGCTTTATATCGAGTCTGTTCTGAAGGATTATAAATTGCTGAATGTTCCCGTAAACGAAAAACTGAGAAGAGAACTTGAGGCAAAAAGCGATGAGGAGCTCACAATCATGCTTAATGAGCTGACTGTACCGCACAACATCACGGACACTTCATACCGGAAAAGGCTTGTCAGGGCAGTCGAGATCGCAGTTTGGCAGAAAGATCATCCTGTCGGGGATCCGGGGCACAACCTGAAATTCATCATGTTCGGGATACACTTCGAAAGAGAGATCATAAAAAAAAGGATCACCGAAAGACTCAGGCAGAGGCTTGATGACGGAATGGTCAGGGAAGCCCAGATGCTGTTAAATGAGGGAATATCAAAAGATAAGCTTGTTTACTACGGTCTTGAGTACAAGTTTCTCGCGGAATACCTTGACGGTCAGTACGGCTACAACGACATGTTCCAGAAGCTCAATTCAGCCATTCACCGCTTCGCCAAAAGGCAGATGACCTGGTTCCGCAAAATGGAGCGCGACGGCATGACCATCAACTGGATCGACGGGAACTTGAGCGTGCACGACAAACTTGAGTATGCTTTGAAAATTATCGGAAAAAACATCGGACAGGAGAAATGATTTGAAAAAAGCTTTGATATTGACAGGCGCAGGACTTTCGGCGGAATCGGGGATCAGGACTTTCAGGGATTCGAACGGGCTGTGGGAGGAACATGACGTCATGGAAGTCTGCTCGACGGAAGGCTAC
>JAQVNT010000243.1 GCA_028702975.1 Candidatus Delongbacteria bacterium | reverse complement strand
TCGAACTCGAAACCGCCCCGCCATTTCAGTCCGCTCACGACCTTTTTTGTAGCTTCGATCAGTCTTTCATTTCTTATGCTTACGGCGTTCCACACCTTACAGAGCTTGGTTACAGTCATCTTGCGGATAGCGAAAACGCCCATGTCGTTGCCCTTGCCGTCCCCGCAGCCTATCACATCGTACTCGTCGCCCTCAATGAACTTCTGAACGATGATCGGGTAGCCCCACGCGGCCGCGATCTTGATAAAATACCCTTCAGCCTCTCCGGGTGAAGCCGCCTTGAACGCTTCATAGAACGGGCCTTTCACCATGCAGGGAAAACCCAGCTTCTCTGTCGCTTTGTGCAGGTCTGACAGGGAAGAACAGCTTATGTATTCAGGCGCTTTCACGCCTATTTTTTCGGAAAGCTCTTTCAGCTTGAGTTTATCCCTCAGCCTGAACATCTCCTTTGTAGGGATCAGCATCTTTATGCCCATTTCTGCAAGCACCGGCTCAATATCCATATAGATAGGAAGTTCGGCATCGAGGGCTGAAATTATCACATCAAGGTTTTCTTTTTCGTGGATATCCCTGATACGCTCGACAAATGCTTCTTTACTGCCTGAAGGATAAGGCATGATGTAACTTTTGTCTATTATGTGATCAAGATATATACCCGGTTCAAGAGCATCGTAGGCAAGACCTATCGTCCTGATCTCCATTCCGCTTTCCTTGAGCGCCCGGCATATTCCCGCACCCGGCCCCGGATTGTCTATCGTATTAATTCCGCTCACCGCGACTGTTATTTTCATATTAGCCGCCTAAACCAGAAAATATTTTTTAAGATTTTCGACAAAATCCTGAATGTCGACCGTCACCTCATCGTCGGAAGCGTCAAACTCTTCCATTATCGCCGATTTGATCTCATCCTCGGACTTTCCCGTCTTCAAAAGCTCAAGTATCTTTAGGCCCGTAGCGTTCGCCGTGTATGAATGACCCGTCACCGGATCGAAAATAAATCCGCTGTCGCTTATTGCAAGTACCGATAATTTGTCCCTGTCCATCATAAATTCTCCGATAGATTTTTCACAAGTGAACGGAACGCCGGGGTATTTATTTCACATACCGCCTTATTTAACTCTTTTCCGCACCGGACTTATAATATAATAAAGAACATGACATTTATCAATAAAAATAGATTCGTGGGATTATTTCTTACCTAATCTCGACAGCGTAACAACAATAAGAAGAGCATTTCACTTTTACTTTACATCAAATTTACTTTAATCTTTTTTCTCAGATTTTTTCGGAAGCTCGCAATCTTTGATCATTTTCTTATCGGTAGATTTCACTTTTCTTTCGAGCTTTTTCAGATCTTCGGCAGGCGGGAGTGCTTCAGATAGCAAGCATATCGTGTAAGCATTATGTCTTCAACTGGTCGTGAAATACTGCTGCCAATTTCAACCATTTTGTTGACGTCAACAAAATGGTTTTGAATTTCAGCACCGCTATTTTCACAAGAAACAACAGCCTTTTGGATTACGTTATAAAAATTTTCCCACCTTCCATAACCGAGTCCATTCATCAAATCCCTTGCATACCAGAACTCAATTTCTGAGTCTGGTTCGGTCTTTGCGATCAAATCAAATGATTTTTTTATCTTGTTATTGAATTCGTGTCCATAGTAATCCTCTTTCATTTACTTTATCAATTTAATAAAATATCCGAAGATATTCCACCATCTTTTCCCGACATTACTTTATCTTACCCAGACTCGACAGCATTTCGACAGCCCTGTCGCTTCGAAGTGCTGAAGATAACATAACTACTCCATGCTCGGTGGAAGCGTAAGGTAAATTATAAGAGAACTTCAATTTCTCAAGGTGGTCGCAATTTGCGACCACCTCAGTTTTTTCTCTTTCCGCCCCAACTTGAAGTCACAAATTGTGACTTCAAGTTCTGCATCTCTTTACTATTCAGTGAAAAACAGAATTTAGACGGAAACCTTTCCTTATTCCTTTTAACCGCCTGATTCAGAACCTTTGTCTCCACTCCATACAGCTCCGCCAAGTCCCTGTCCAGCATCACCTGAAATCCCCGAATCGAATATATCTTCTCCTTCAGACCCTCTTCAAACTTTTCCATTTCATATTCCGACATAAATGCCTCTCTTACATTACTTTTAAGCAATATACAACCGGAGGCGTGTCAAATCGTGACACGGCAAGAAATATTTTATGAAATAAACCAGCAATGTCCGGATTTCTCAGAAAGCTCATTTTAATGATATTATTTAATAGTAAAAAGCATTTTGATTTCGTATATTATCCTATGTGTTTCAAGGAGAGTTACTTTATGAAAACGAATAACATTTCTAAAGCTCAGGTCGAAGTTTGGGAATGGAAAGAAAAAGCCGCTGCCGAGGTAGAAAATTTAGATTTAAAGAAAGCTTTGGATATATCTGTAATGAACTCGATCAGAATAATGGAAAAACTTGGGTTAAGACCATTAGAACATAAATATACTGAAGCTAAAAACATGCATTTGGCCGTATCTGAGAATATCAAAGAGTACAATCCCGATAGTGATAAAGAATAAATACGACAGTTACGCTTTAGCTACCCTAAAACATAACCCGCAAGGATCTTCTGAACTTCATAAATATCAACAGTCTTATTGAACTGCTTCTGGATAGGAACCTGCGCGCTGGAGATCCATATCTTCAATTCCGCATCAAGATCAAAATGACCGGCAGTCTCAACGCTAAAGTGCGTAATACTCTTATAAGATATAGAATGATAATCGACCTTTTTTCCCGTCAATCCCTGCTTATCAACAAGAATCAGCCTCTTATTCGTAAAAATGAACATGTCCCTGATGAGCTTGAACCCGATCTCGATCTTCTCGTTCTCGCAGATCAGCTTTCCATACTCCTTTTCCAGATCCTCCACACTCACCGCCGACGCATTACCCAACAATCCTGAAAAAAATCCCATCTTGGACCCCGTTTTATAAAATTATTTATTATACCTAATTAATTCTTCACTATCCTGATGAGGCACCACTCGTTCTTTTCATAATAGCCGTCAATGGTAAGTCCGCCCACATCGCTGATCCTCTTATACATCTTCTGATTCTCGTCAACGAGTATGCCTGAGAGTATTATCATTCCGCCCGGCTTGACTATGTGCTTGAATTTGGGCAGGAGTTCTTCGAGCACCGACCTGTTTATATTGGCCAGCACGGTATCGTAAACATTCTCTTTTTCGTAATCAGTTTCCGTTGTAAATTTTGTGTGAATATGCATATCGGCGTGAT